>NZ_JBHIPT010000051.1:0-81020 GCF_042196205.1 Bartonella sp. AP21QHHD
GGAAATCGAGATTATCGGTATTCGTCCAACGTCTAAGACGACGGTTACAGGCGTTGAAATGTTCCGCAAGCTTTTAGATCAAGGTCAAGCAGGTGATAATATAGGGGCTCTGCTACGTGGTGTTGACCGTGAAGGGATTGAGCGTGGTCAAGTATTGGCGAAGCTAGGATCCGTTACACCTCATACACGGTTTAAAGCAGAAGCTTACATTTTGACAAAAGATGAAGGTGGACGTCATACACCATTTTTCACGAATTATCGTCCTCAGTTTTACTTCCGTACGACGGATGTTACAGGTATTGTTACGCTTCCAGAAGGAACGGAAATGGTTATGCCAGGTGACAATGTTGCGATGGATGTTTCGTTGATCGTTCCGATAGCGATGGAAGAGAAACTTCGTTTTGCTATTCGTGAAGGTGGTCGTACTGTTGGTGCCGGTATCGTCTCTAAGATCATTGAATAAATAATGCTTGTTAAAGGGGTGTTAAAAGTGTTTTAGTTTTGAGAGTTAGGGGTATAGCTCAGTTGGTAGAGCGGCGGTCTCCAAAACCGCAGGTCGCGGGTTCAAGTCCTGCTGCCCCTGCCAAAGGGGGATTTTACATATAAGGGAGTGGATTTTGCTGCCTTTTTCGCTTTTTTTGATATGGGGCTTGTTTTTTTGTGTGTGAAACGGTATTGAATAGAAAGTAAGGAAATTGCATAAGTCTGAAAGTTGGCTTTTGCGTTTTTTCCTGTTTATTTTGTTCTATAAAACACAATAGGACTAGAGAGAGTATAGTGTGACGATGGCATCTAAAACCAATCCGATTACCTTTTTGAAACAGGTTTATGCAGAAACAATTAAAGTGAAATGGCCTACACGTCGTGAGACGGTTATTTCTACTATTATGGTTTTGTTGGTAACTGCATTGGCTTCAGCTTTCTTTTTTATTGTGGATCAGGTTATGCATTTTGGTGTTTGGCGGGTTATTGATCTTCTGAAATATCTTTTTAGTTGAGAATGTAAGGAAGTGTGACTGTGGCAGCTCGTTGGTATATTGTTCAGGCATATTCAAATTTTGAAAAGAAAGTAGCGGAAGCTATTGATAAGGAGGCAAAGCAAAAGGGGCTTGATCATCTTTTTGAAAAGATTTTTGTTCCAACAGAGCGTGTTGTAGAGGTTCGTCGTGGACGCAAAGTTGATACTGAGCGAAAATTTTTTCCTGGTTATGTTCTTGTTCGTGCTGAGTTAACAGATGAAGTTTATCATCTTATTAAGAATACGCCTAAAGTGACAGGTTTTTTAGGGTCGGATGCGCGTCCTGTTCCTATTTCTGATCGAGAGGTTGAGCAAATTCTCAAACAAGTTCAGGAAAGGGTTGAGTCTCCAAAGTCCTCTGTATTGTTTGAGGTTGGAGAGCAAGTTCGCGTTGCTGATGGTCCTTTTGTTTCGTTTAATGGAATTGTTCAAGAGGTTGAAGAAGAACGCTCTCGTCTTAAGGTTGAAGTGCTTATTTTTGGGCGTCCTACGCCTGTTGATTTGGAATTTGGTCAGGTTGAAAAACTCTGATTAAACTTAGAGTAGTTTTAATTACTTTAAGGAAGGAGTGGGAGGTGATTTATAGCTTTTGTCGGCTTAATGATCCGAACCACGTGACTGCAAGCGGGTAACGGGCAAGATGAATTGTCAGTATACCAGTGAAATTAAAGGCAGATTGTTATGGCAAAAAAAAGTATAGGTCAGCTTAAGTTGCAGGTTCCTGCAGGAGCTGCTACTCCATCTCCACCAATTGGTCCAGCTCTTGGGCAGCGTGGTATTAATATCATGGAATTTTGTAAGGCGTTTAATGCAGCGACACAAGAAATGGAAAAGGGGGCACCGATTCCAGTTGTTATTACGTATTACCAAGATAAGTCTTTCACCTTTTCTCTCAAGACGCCTCCTGTATCCTTCTTTTTAAAGAAGGAAGCAAACCTGAAATCTGGCTCAAAAGAGCCTGGTAAAGTGTCTGTAGGAAGCATTTCTCGCGATAAAATTCGTTCGATTGCGGAATCAAAGATGAAAGATCTTAATGCGAATGACATTGAGGCAGCAATGCGTATGGTTGAAGGTTCTGCTCGCTCGATGGGCTTGGAAGTGGTGGGCTAATATTATGGCAAAAGTAGCAAAAAGAATAAAAAATATCCGAAAAGATATTGATTTTAATGAACTCTACGCTTTAAAAGATGCCGTTTCAATGGTTAAGGAGCGTGCCGTTGCTAAGTTTGATGAAACAATCGAAATTTCAATGAACTTGGGTGTTGATCCTCGTCATGCTGATCAAATGGTTCGAGGCGTTGCTCATTTGCCTAATGGAACAGGGAGAAATATTCGTGTTGCCGTTTTTGCTCGTGGGGATAAGGCTGAGGAAGCTAAGGCGGCAGGAGCTGATATTGTGGGTGCCGAAGATTTATTTGAAAGCGTTAATAGAGGGACTATAGATTTTGATCGTTGTATTGCAACGCCAGACATGATGCCTCTTGTTGGTCGTCTTGGTAAGATTCTTGGTCCACGGAGTTTGATGCCGAATCCGAAAGTTGGTACTGTAACACTTGATGTCGCCGGTGCTGTCAAAGCTTCTAAAGGTGGTGCTGTTGAGTTTCGTGTGGAAAAAGCTGGTATTGTGCATGCTGGTATTGGTAAGGCTTCTTTTGGTGTTGAAAAAATCGTAGAAAATATAAAAGCCTTTGCAAGTGCAGTTATTAAAGCCAAACCGCAAGGTGCAAAAGGTGAGTATATTAAGCGCGTTGCTGTTTCGTCGACTATGGGAATTGGTGTTAAAGTTGATCCAGCAACGGTTCGTTCAGAGCTAGTATAAGCTGATTTATAATTTTGTTTTGGGGTATGGGAATATCAAAATTGTATTTAAAATGCTGATTTTGATCAGCTCGCTATCTAAGCTTTATAGGGCTTAGGTTGTACCGGGAGAAATTCCGGAATATCCTGTCCGAGATTGTAGGTGATGCTTTTAAGTATCTTAATCAAAAAAACCTGCATGAGACTGGGGTAAAAACTGAGAGTTAAAAGACTTAAAGGGTTTGAGCCAAGGTTGCCTTTGAACGCTGTGCGTGAAAAAGGGGACAGGATCCTCATCGGTGACATGAAGTATTTTATGTTATCAAAGGTAACCAACAGGTTTGTTTTAAGCAAATCTGTTAAATGGAGAGAGACAGTGAATAGAGCGGAAAAACGCGAATTTGTTACATGGCTTAACGAGGCTTTTCGGAAGTCTGGTTCTGTTGTTGTTGCACATTATTCCGGTCTGACAGTTTCACAGATGAATGATCTGCGTTCGAAAATGGGTGAAGCTGGCGGTGCCGTTAAGGTCGCCAAAAACCGTCTTGCTAAAATCGCTCTTCAGGGCACGGAATCTGAATCGATAGTGGGTTTGTTTACTGGACAAACACTTATTGCTTATTCAGAAGATCCAATCACAGCACCGAAAGTTGCTGTTGATTTTGCGAAAAGCAATGACAAATTTGTCATACTTGGCGGTTCAATGGGTGCAACAAGTTTAACTGTAGATGCTGTGAAGTCATTGGCTTCATTGCCTTCATTAAACGAGTTGCGTGCAAAACTTGTGGGTATGATTTCTACCCCTGCGACCCGTATTGCACAGGTTGTTAATGCCCCTGCTGGTCAGGTTGCACGTGTCATTGGAGCATATGCTCAGGAGGATAAGGCGGCTTAAGGCTGTTTGTATTCACGTTTATGGAAGAGCTTTAATGCTTTTCTGTTTTTTTGAATAAGATTTAATAATGGTTCAAATCTTTTAATTGAAGGAATTTAAAAATGGCTGATCTAGAGAAGATCGTAGAAGACCTTTCTAATCTAACCCTTTTGGAAGCCGCTGAGCTTTCTAAGTTACTTGAAGAAAAGTGGGGAGTTTCGGCTGCTGCTCCTGTAGCTGTCGCTGCTGTTGCTGGTGCTGCTGCTCCAGCTGCTGAAGAAAAAACAGAATTTGATGTTATTCTTGTTGAAGGTGGCGCACAAAAAATTAATGTTATTAAGGAAGTTCGTGCTCTTACTGGACTTGGTCTTAAAGAAGCTAAAGATCTGGTTGAAGGTGCACCTAAGCCTATTAAAGAGGCTGCTTCTAAAGAAGAAGCAGAAAAAATTAAATCTCAACTTGAAGCTGCCGGTGCTAAGGTGGAACTTAAGTAAATTTAATTTTATCGGCGGGCATTTATGTTCGCCGATTTTCTTTCTCTTAATACAAAGAGGGAAAATAATGAGTAAAAAACTTTTCCCAATGGTTTTGTAACAGGAATGGGATAGGTTTGGATTACTTACCCCTTCATCATAGAGTCAAAGAGATAAATGGCTTATGTTGGTGGGGAAAGTTAATGATGCTCATTATTGAGTGTCAAGTGAACTGGTCTGCATATGCAGGTTAATGGTATAAGGCTTTCAAGGTTGGTCTACCTTGAAGAGTAAAGATCAAGGAGCGACGATGGCTCAGACTCACGCAATGATGTCTCAATTCAATGGTCGTAAGCGCGTACGGAAATTTTTTGGTAAGATTCCTGAAGTAGCAGAAATGCCGAATCTTATTGAGGTTCAAAAAGCCTCATACGATCAATTTCTCATGGTTGAGGAACCGAAAGGTGGGCGACCAGATGAAGGTTTGCAAGCTGTTTTTAAATCGGTTTTTCCTATTTCAGATTTTTCCGGTACAGCTATGCTTGAGTTTGTAGGTTATGAATTTGATTTACCAAAATTTGATGTTGAAGAGTGCCGTCAACGTGATTTAACTTATGCTGCCCCATTAAAGGTCATATTGCGTTTGATTGTTTTTGATGTTGATGAGGATACTGGCTCCAAAGATATCAAAGACATTAAAGAGCAAGGCGTTTATATGGGCGATATGCCTTTAATGACGACGAATGGTACCTTTATTGTTAATGGTACGGAGCGTGTTATTGTTTCTCAGATGCATCGTTCTCCTGGTGTCTTTTTTGACCATGATAAAGGAAAGTCCCATTCATCAGGAAAGCTTCTTTTTGCTGCTCGTGTTATTCCGTATCGTGGTTCTTGGCTTGATATTGAGTTTGATGCTAAGGACATCATTTATGCGCGTATTGATCGACGGCGCAAGATTCCTGTTACTAGTCTTTTGATGGCATTAGGTATGGATGCGTCGGATATTTTATCGACGTTTTATGATAAAGTGACTTATGAGCGTGATGGAGAAGGATGGCGAGTTCCTTATTCTGTGGATCGCTTTAAAGGAATGAAGCTCATTTCTGACCTTATAGATGCAGATAGTGGTGAAGTCGTTGCGGAGGCTGGTAAAAAATTAACAGTTCGTACTGCGAAGTCTTTGGTAGAAAAAGGACTTAAAGCGGTTAAAGTTAGTGAAGATGATTTATTAGGTTGTTATCTAGCCGAAGATATCGTCAATTACGAAACAGGTGAAATCTACCTTGAAGCTGGTGATGAAATTGACGAAAAAGTATTAAAAGTTCTGCTCGATGTTAGTGCTGATCAAGTCAATATTCTTGATATTGATCACATGAATATTGGCGCTTACATCCGCAATACTTTGAAGGTGGATAAAAATGAAAGTCGGCAGGATGCGTTATTTGATATTTACCGGGTGATGCGTCCAGGTGAACCTCCAACAATCGATACAGCAGAGGCAATGTTCCATTCATTGTTTTTTGATCCAGAGCGTTATGATCTTTCAGCTGTCGGGCGTGTTAAGATGAATTTACGTATGGATCTTGATTGTCCAGACACAGTTCGCATTTTACGCCAAGAGGATATTCTTGCTGTTGTTAAGATGTTGGTTGAATTGCGTGATGGACGTGGTGAAATTGATGATATTGATAATCTTGGCAACCGTCGCGTTCGTTCCGTCGGGGAGTTGATGGAAAATCAATATCGCATTGGTCTTCTTCGTATGGAACGTGCGATAAAAGAGCGTATGTCATCGGTTGAAATTGATACAGTTATGCCACAGGATTTGATCAATGCAAAGCCTGCTGCAGCAGCAGTCCGTGAATTTTTTGGGTCTTCACAATTGTCGCAGTTTATGGATCAAACCAATCCATTGTCAGAAATTACCCATAAGCGCCGTCTTTCTGCTCTTGGTCCAGGTGGTTTGACTCGTGAACGTGCGGGTTTTGAAGTCCGTGACGTACATCCTACGCATTATGGTCGTATTTGTCCGATTGAAACACCAGAAGGCCCCAATATTGGTCTGATTAACTCCTTAGCAACATTTGCGCGAGTTAACAAATATGGCTTTATTGAAAGCCCATATCGAAAAATTATTGATGGAAAAGTCACAAAAGAAGTTATTTATCTTTCAGCGATGGAAGAAGCAAAGCATTATGTCGCTCAGGCTAATTCTTCATTAGATAACGAAGGTCGTTTTATAGAAGAGTTTGTTGTTTGCCGTCATGCTGGTGAAGTTTTAATGGCGCCGCGTGATCATGTTGATTTGATGGATGTTTCACCAAAACAGTTGGTTTCAGTTGCAGCAGCGCTTATTCCTTTTTTGGAAAATGATGATGCGAATCGTGCGCTTATGGGATCGAACATGCAGCGTCAAGCAGTTCCTCTTGTACGCGCTGAAGCGCCATTTGTTGGGACGGGAATGGAATCTATTGTTGCGCGCGATTCAGGAGCTGCTGTGAGTGCAAAACGTAGTGGTGTTGTTGATCAAGTCGATGCTACCCGTATTGTTATCCGTGCAACAGAAGATTTAGATCCTTCAAAATCAGGCGTTGATATTTACCGCTTACAGAAATTTCAGCGTTCTAATCAGTCCACTTGTATTAATCAGCGTCCTCTTGTACATGTCGGTGATAGGGTAGAGAAAGGTGATATCATTGCAGATGGTCCATCCACGGATCTTGGTGATTTGGCTCTTGGGCGGAATGTTCTCGTAGCCTTTATGCCTTGGAATGGATACAATTATGAAGATTCTATTTTGTTATCCGAGCGCATTGTTGCTGATGATGTGTTTACTTCAATTCATATCGAGGAATTTGAAGTTGCGGCACGCGATACAAAACTTGGACCTGAGGAAATTACGCGCGACATTCCTAATGTTGCGGAAGAAGCGTTAAGAAATCTTGATGAAGCTGGCATTATTTATATTGGTGCTGAAGTTCAACCAGGTGATATTTTAGTTGGAAAGATTACCCCGAAAGGTGAAAGTCCCATGACGCCGGAAGAAAAGCTTCTGCGTGCAATTTTTGGGGAAAAGGCATCCGATGTTCGTGATACTTCTATGCGTATGCCTCCTGGGACTTTTGGTACTGTTGTTGAAGTTCGCGTTTTTAATCGCCATGGCGTGGAAAAAGATGAACGTGCGATGGCAATTGAGCGTGAAGAAATTGAGCGTTTAGCAAAAGACCGTGATGATGAACAGTCTATTCTTGATCGCAATGTTTATGCGCGCCTCACCGATATGTTGACAGGTAAAGTTGCTGTAGAAGGTCCGAAAGGCTTTTCGGGTAGTAAAAAGCTTGATAGTACAGTAATGGGGCATTATCCGCGATCCCAGTGGTGGCAATTTGCTGTTGAGGATGAAAAGCTTCAAAATGAAATTGAAGCTTTGCGCAAGCAATATGATGAATCAAAAGAAGCATTACAACGTCGCTTTATGGATAAGGTTGAAAAGGTCCAAAGAGGTGATGAAATGCCTCCTGGTGTCATGAAAATGGTGAAAGTTTTTGTGGCTGTGAAGCGCAAAATCCAACCAGGTGACAAGATGGCGGGGCGTCACGGGAATAAGGGTGTTGTTTCACGTATTCTTCCCGTAGAAGATATGCCATTTCTTGAAGATGGGACCCATGCTGATATCGTCTTGAATCCGCTTGGTGTGCCTAGTCGTATGAATGTTGGACAAATTCTTGAAACGCATCTTGGTTGGGCATGTGCGGGGATGGGCAAGAAGATTGGTGCTTTGTTAGAGTTATATCAAGAGACTGGGGATATATTGCCGTTGCGTCAGCGTATTGAAAATCTTATGCCTGATGATAATCATAATGAACCAGTTCGTCAGTATGATAATGAAAGCCTTTACAAATTGGCATTGCAGATGAAGAAAGGGGTTTCAATTGCAACGCCTGTTTTTGATGGAGCACATGAGTCTGATATTAACATGATGCTGGAAGACGCAGGCTTAGATAGTTCAGGGCAGGTTACGCTTTATGATGGTCGTACTGGGGAGCCTTTTGATCGCCCAGTAACGGTGGGATATATTTACATGTTGAAATTGCATCACCTTGTTGATGATAAGATTCATGCACGTTCTATTGGTCCCTATTCACTCGTTACGCAGCAGCCATTAGGAGGTAAGGCACAATTTGGTGGTCAGCGTTTTGGTGAAATGGAGGTTTGGGCACTTGAAGCTTATGGTGCTGCATACACTTTGCAGGAGATGCTAACAGTAAAATCAGATGATGTGGCTGGTCGAACAAAAGTCTATGAGGCAATTGTGCGTGGTGATGATACATTTGAGGCAGGTATACCCGAAAGCTTTAATGTGTTGGTAAAAGAAATGCGCTCACTTGCTCTTAATGTGGAGCTTGATGATGCGCGTGAACTTATTGCACAGCGGGCATTGTCTGATACGGCAGAATAATAATTCAAGGAGCGCACTAGAAAAAAGCTGCGCTCTTATTACTTTAAGAGGCTCAATAACCTTATTAAGGCTATACAGGTCATTTTTAAAAGTAAATGTATTTTAAAGAAGATCTGTTATAAAATAAATGAGATATTACAACAGGTTCTAAGAATCTTTGAAGGAGAACAGCATGAACCACGAGGTCATGAATCTTTTCAATCCTCAAGCGCCAGCGCAGACATTTGACTCTATTCGTATTTCTATTGCGAGTCCTGAGAAAATTTTGTCCTGGTCGTATGGTGAGATTAAGAAGCCTGAGACGATTAATTATCGGACTTTTAAACCAGAGCGTGATGGTCTTTTTTGTGCACGTATATTTGGCCCTATTAAGGACTATGAATGTCTATGTGGCAAATATAAACGCATGAAGTATAAGGGCATTATTTGTGAAAAATGTGGTGTAGAGGTTACTCTTTCGCGCGTACGTCGTGAGCGTATGGGGCATATTGAACTTGCGGCACCCGTTGCGCATATATGGTTTCTTAAATCATTACCAGGCCGTATTTCTACACTTTTAGATTTAACTTTAAAAGATATTGAACGGGTTCTTTATTTTGAGAATTATATTGTAACCGAACCAGGGTTAACATCTCTTAAGCTCCATCAGCTTCTTTCTGAAGAAGAATATATGCTTGCTATTGATGAATTTGGAGAAGATCAGTTTACAGCTATGATTGGCGCTGAAGCTATTTACGAGCTTTTAGCTAGTATGGAGTTAGATAAAATCGCTAATGATTTGCGTCTTGAATTAGCTGAAACAACTTCAGAGTTAAAGCAGAAAAAATTGATTAAACGACTTAAAATCGTTGAAAATTTTCTTGAATCTGGAAATAAGCCAGAGTGGATGATTATGAAAACAATTCCGGTTATTCCACCGGATTTGCGTCCATTGGTTCCGCTTGATGGTGGGCGTTTTGCGACATCAGATCTGAATGATCTTTATCGGCGTGTTATTAATCGTAATAACCGCTTGAAGCGGCTGATTGAATTGCGAGCTCCTGGAATTATCGTACGCAATGAAAAGCGTATGGTACAAGAAGCTGTTGATGCATTGTTTGATAATGGACGGCGTGGGCGTGTGATTACTGGAGCCAATAAACGTCCTCTTAAGTCTTTATCAGATATGTTGAAGGGCAAGCAAGGGCGTTTTCGTCAGAACTTACTTGGGAAGCGTGTTGATTACTCGGGGCGTTCTGTTATCGTGACGGGTCCTGAATTAAAATTGCATCAATGTGGTCTTCCCAAAAAAATGGCTCTTGAATTATTTAAGCCTTTTATTTATGCGCGGCTTGATGCAAAAGGCTATTCATCAACGGTAAAGCAGGCAAAGAAGCTTGTTGAAAAAGAACATCCAGAAGTTTGGGATATCTTGGATGAGGTTATTCGTGAACACCCTGTTTTGCTCAATCGTGCACCAACATTGCACCGTTTGGGAATTCAAGCTTTTGAGCCTATCTTGATTGAGGGAAAAGCTATACAGCTACATCCATTGGTGTGTACTGCTTTTAATGCGGATTTTGATGGTGATCAGATGGCGGTTCATGTTCCGCTTTCTCTTGAAGCACAACTTGAAGCCCGTGTTTTGATGATGTCCACCAATAATATTCTTCATCCGGCCAATGGTGCTCCCATTATTGTTCCCTCACAGGATATGGTTCTTGGTCTTTATTATCTTTCAATTGTTTCTGAAAAAGAACCAGGTGAAGGAATGGCCTTTTCTGATATAGGTGAGCTTCATTATGCCTTGGAAAATAAGGTTATAACGCTTCATACGAAGATTAAAGGCCGTGTTAAGAATATGGGGAAGGATGGAAAAGAAGTCTCTAAACTTTATGATACGACACCTGGTCGTTTGATTATCGGTGAGCTTTTGCCAAAAAGTGCGGATATCTCATTTGATATTGTCAATCAAGAGATGACGAAAAAGAACATTTCTAAAATGATTGATCATGTTTATCGGCACTGTGGACAAAAAGAGACGGTTATTTTTTGTGACCGTATTATGCAGCTTGGCTTTTCTTATGCTTGTCGTGCAGGAATTTCATTCGGTAAGGACGATATGGTTATTCCTGATAGTAAGTCGCGTTTAGTCGCAGAAACAGAAGCTTTGGCTAAGGAGTACGAACAGCAATATAATGATGGTTTGATTACACAAGGTGAAAAATACAATAAGGTTGTAGATGCTTGGGGTAAATGTACAGATCGCGTCGCAGATGAAATGATGAAACGTATTCAAGCTGTGGATTTTGATCCTAAAACAGGTCGTCAACGGCCGATGAATTCTATCTATATGATGTCGCACTCTGGTGCTCGTGGTTCTGCTAACCAGATGAGACAATTGGCCGGTATGCGTGGATTAATGGCAAAACCATCGGGTGAAATTATTGAAACACCCATTATTTCAAATTTTAAAGAAGGTCTAACTGTTAATGAATACTTCAATTCCACGCATGGTGCACGTAAAGGACTTGCTGATACTGCGTTAAAGACGGCGAACTCTGGTTATTTAACACGGCGTCTTGTTGATGTTGCACAGGATGCTATTATTTCAGCAGTTGATTGTGGTACCGCAAAAGGGCTTACCATGCAGCCGATTGTTGATGCAGGACAAATTGTTGCCTCCCTTGGGCAAAGAATTCTTGGTCGTACAGCGCTTGTTGATATTCTACATCCTGTCTCTGGAGAGGTTATCCTTGAAGGTGGAGCAATGATTGAGGAAGCTGATGTCGCGAAGATTGAAGCAGCTGGGATTCAATCTGTTCAAATTCGTTCTGCATTAACATGTGAAACACGTCTTGGTGTTTGTGCAAAATGCTATGGTCGTGATTTGGCGCGTGGAACACCTGTTAATCAGGGAGAAGCGGTTGGTGTTATTGCTGCTCAATCCATTGGTGAGCCGGGAACACAGCTTACTATGCGTACTTTTCACTTAGGAGGAACTGCGCAGGTTGTTGATTCATCGTATTTAGAGGCATCTTATGAAGGTAAGGTGGAGATTCGTAATCGTAATGTAGTTCGTAACTCTGAAGGCCATTTGGTTGTTATGGGGCGTAATATGGCTATCCTTATCAAGGATGAGTTAGGAAAAGAGCGCGTTGTACATCGTGTTAGCTATGGTGCTCATATTTTTGTTGATGATGGTGATGTGGTTAAACGTGGCCAACGTATAGCAGAATGGGATCCTTATACACGTCCAATTTTAACGGAAGTTGAAGGCTATGTGGGTTTTGAAGATATGATTGATGGTTTATCTGTCACTGAAACAGCTGATGAATCTACGGGTATTACGAAGCGTTTGGTGATTGATTGGCGCGCTAATCCACGTGGTGCGGATCTTAAACCAGCTATTATTATTCACACGGATAAAGAAGGTGAATCCATTGCTAAATTGTATAAGGGAGGTGAAGCCCGTTATATGATGTCAGTGGAAACTATTCTTTCTGTTGAGCTTGGTGCTCATGTTAAGGCTGGTGATGTTATTGCTCGTTTGCCAATGGAAAGTGCCAAGACGAAAGATATTACGGGTGGTCTTCCTCGTGTGGCTGAGCTTTTTGAAGCGCGTCGTCCAAAGGATCATGCGATTATTGCTGAAGTTAGTGGTACAATTCGATTTGGCCGTGGTTATAAGAATAAACGTCGTATCATTATTGAACCAAATGATGAAACTCTTGAGGCAGTAGAATACTTGATTCCAAAAGGTAAGTTGTTCCACTTCCAAGAAGGCGATCAAATTGAAAAGGGAGATTATATCCTTGATGGTAATCCAGCACCTCATGACATCTTGGCGATTAAGGGGGTTGAAGCTTTGGCATCTTATCTTGTTAATGAGATTCAGGAGGTTTATCGTCTGCAGGGAGTTCTTATTAATGATAAGCACATTGAAGTGATTGTTCGTCAAATGTTGCAAAAAGTTGAAATTACTGAATCTGGAGATTCTGGTTATATTCCAGGTGATAATGTTGATCGTATTGAACTTGATGAAATCAATGATAATTTGATTGCAGAAGGGAAGAAACCTGCATCTGGTAATCCCATTCTTCTTGGAATTACAAAAGCTTCTCTTCAAACACCTTCTTTCATTTCGGCGGCATCGTTTCAGGAAACAACACGTGTTCTTACTGAAGCAGCAGTTTCTGGTAAAATTGATACTTTGCAAGGACTTAAAGAGAACGTTATTGTCGGTCGTCTTATTCCAGCAGGTACGGGTGGTACAATTTCTCAAATCCGTCGTATTGCTGCAGTTCGTGATGATTTGATTGTAGATGAGCAGCGTAAGTCTAGTAATAACGAAGTGGCTAAGGCTATGTTGACAAATATGACAACTGGGGCCGTTACTGAATAATTTAAATACAACACCACATAATATAAAAACGTCTGAATAGAAAGTTTAGACGTTTTTTTATTTCGAAATGCAGAAGTTGTATATTTTCTTGAAAAATATCAAAAATTATAAGGCGATAGTTATTTTAAACATCTTTAGTAGCTTATTATTTTGTAATGATGCTTATCTTTTTTGTTACTTTATTTTAAAGTTTCTTAATTTCTAAAAGCAGTATAGAATTTTTCCAAAATATGTGAAACTCAAAAATCATATTCAAGGAAAAGAGTTGATTATCTACAAATCAAATAAGATTGATTTTGAACTTTAGGAAAATTTTTGATTGATATCTTCTATAAAAATTTAAAAGGACTTATGATGAAAGATCAAGAGTCCTTTCTATAATCTAAAAAATAATTGATTCTCTACTATACAATGTTTGTGAATGTATTTTCTTCTAAATTAGAATGCAGAAAAGTAGAGATTAAGGTGCTCACTAAGTTTTATAAAAAATAGACATATTTCTTATAACAATGTGATCTATGCAGACAGAATAATATAATGTACGAATATTATTCAATTGGAAAATTAACACGTGAGTTTTCAATAATAGCTCGAACTTTGCTATGAAGAAGAGGGACTTCTTATCCCTTTTCGGTGTGGAAGTACACGGCTTTATACATAAACGGATCGTCATAAGTTAAAACAAATTCTGTATGCTAACAGAGTAAAATTTTCGTTGTCTGAAATATCTGATATGTTGACAATGGTTGGAAAACCACCTGATGATGAGAAAAAGCTTAAGAAATTAATAGCAGGAATTCATAAAAAACGAACTGATTTAAAGCAGATGCAGCATGATGTTGATGATCTTCTACAGGATTTAGAACGAATTGAAGAGAGTTTTTTTGAGAGCTTAGCGGAGTTGGGGGGTAGTCATTGATTATAAATTTATTTTGTCTTCTTTTAGACTAATTTCTTTCTCTTAAAAGAGATAGATTATACCGTCTCTAAGGGGAATATTTACCACTGCGTGAAATGTGTAAGTCATTTAAAGAAATAGAGTGTTTGAAAAAGCTGCAAAGGTATTTTCGCAGTATATTATTCTTGATAAGAAAAAACTATTTTTCATAAAGAAAGTAAAAACAATGACAGTTTCTCCTATGAGTGTTTTTCAATCTATATTGTCACGAAAGTCAATTCGCGCTTTTACTGATCAGCCAGTTAGTTTGGAAACAATCAAAGAAATCTTAAAACTTGCAGCACGTGCACCATCTGGAACAAATATTCAGCCATGGCAAGTAATTGTGCTTACAGGAAGTGTATTACAGAAAATAGGGCAAGAGCTTTCACAACTTGTGCTTTCAGGTGTAAAAGGAGAGCGTGAATATAGTTATTATCCACGTCAGTGGCGTGAGCCTTATATTTCAAGGCGTCGAAAAGTTGGTTTGGATCTTTATCAGAGTCTTGGAATTCAAAAAGGTGATGAAGAAAAAATACTTCATCAAAAGGCGCGAAATTTTTTATTTTTTGATGCACCTGTAGGACTCTTATTTACAATGGATCACGACATGGAAATGGGGAGTTGGCTTGATTTGGGTATGTTTATGCAGACCATTATGTTAGCTGCACGTGGATTTGGATTAGATACCTGTCCTCAAGCTGCTTTTGCTGATTATCATAAACAGATTCGTACGCTTTTATCTATTCCTTCTGATCGCCATATTATCTGTGGTATGGCACTTGGTTATCGCGATATGAGTGCTCCAGAAAACAATTTTGAGACAGAACGAGAATCGTTAGAAAAATTTGTACGTTTCATTGAAACATACCCATAAAATATTTTATACAATTAAGCATATGTTTTGAAGAACTTAGTGCATTATGAAAAATATTTCCGATAAGATTTCTCATCCTTATTGAATTTTAATATTGCATATTAACACTTATTTTACTACGTTTGGAACATTGGGAGTGGTGACTCTAGGGGCATTGTCCGTTTTAAAGGTTGGCTAATGGAAAACACTATAGAAAGAAAGTGTTGGGTGGTAGCAAGACGAGCGACATTCGTGTTTATTGTTGTCATTTTTTTAGTTTATCTCGCAATTTGATTTTAAACGGAAGAAACGTTATGAAAAAGCATATATGCTCAAGCTGTACTATAGTTTAAGGTGATACGTGTTTCTATCTGTTTTTGAACTTTTTAAAATTGGGATTGGTCCTTCTAGCTCACATACGATGGGACCAATGACTGCTGCTAATATGTTTTTGCAAAAGATAGGAGATTTTTCTCAGTCGTCTGATGTTCAAGTTTCTCGTATACGTGTTTATCTTTATGGTTCTTTAGCTTTCACGGGTATTGGTCATGCAACAGATAGAGCTATCATATTAGGACTTTTAGGAGAAAAAGCTTCTACTGTTGATCCTGATAGCATGGGGTTTTTGTTAGAAAAAGTTATACGTGAAAAAAAAGTGCAACCAGAAGGTCATCCCGCTTATCAGTTTGATGTGCAACGTGATCTTATTTTTGAACGAAAGCAAATCCTCCCTGGACATACAAATGGACTAGCCTTTGAAGGACTTGATACTGATGGGAATGTTCTGTTGCGGCAGATTTATTATTCTATCGGTGGTGGCTTTGTTGTGACTGAGGATGAATTAAGCCATATGAATGATAATATACAACCAGAAGCATTTGAGGTACCATATCCATTCGATTCTGCTTGTACAATGTTATCAATGGCAGAAAAATCAGGGCTTTCAATTGCTGAAATGAAGCGCTTAAATGAAGAAACAAAGATAGAGCGTTCTTCTCTTGATGTAGGGCTTGATGAAATTTTTTCAGCGATGACAAATTGCATTGATAGAGGTCTTTCACAAGAAGGTGAGTTGCCTGGTGGATTGCGTGTTTTAAGGCGCGCTAAAAAGCTGCATGAAACGCTTTTGGAAAAACAAAAGAAAAATTACAATTATCCACTTTGGGCAAATGATTGGCTTTCGGTATATGCTATAGCAGTCAATGAGGAAAATGCAGCAGGTGGTCGTGTTGTTACAGCACCAACAAATGGAGCAGCCGGTGTCGTCCCAGCCGTTTTGCGTTATTATCTTCAGTTTAATGATGATTCAGATCGAGAGGGAATACATAATTTTCTATTAACGGCAGCAGCTATAGGTGGTGTTATTAAACATAATGCCTCTATTTCTGGTGCAGAAGTTGGGTGTCAAGGTGAAGTTGGAACGGCATCTTCAATGGCCGCAGCAGGGTTGACCGCAGCGTTAGGTGGAACACCAGCTCAAATTGAAAATGCGGCAGAAATTGCGCTTGAACATCACTTGGGAATGACATGTGATCCTGTTGCAGGTCTTGTACAAGTGCCTTGTATTGAGCGTAATGCAATGGGAGCTGTTAAGGCGGTAACGGCTTCTTCTCTTGCATTATATGGTAATGGAGATCATTTTGTTTCTCTTGATGCTTGTATAGAAACAATGCGCCAGACTGGTCATGATATGAGTGAACGCTATAAAGAGACAAGTAAAGGTGGTCTTGCAGTCAATGCGATATCTTGTTAAGAGCTGGAACATTTTTCAATCCATAACTGGACTTTTTGGAGAGAGATCGTATTTCCTAATAAAGCTTATGTTTTTTGTTCCTTATAAATCAAAATTCCACTTTAATGCAGCAGTAGTTTGAAATAAATCTGAGATGATTCAGTGTTTTCTTAACGAATAATAGGTGTTGCATGCAAGCTTGGAGGGGAGAGTGTTGTACATCTGTTTGATTTGTCTCTAAAGTGGGGAAAAAGTGTAATTTGGAAAAAATAAGAAAGCGTAAAGTAAAATTAGTGATCAATCTGCCATTATTTTTAGCTGGGTTTTATGGCTTTAAAAAGTTTCCATAGCCATATATCTTTTAAGTAATGGAAGATTATGCCTGAGTATCCAAGGAAAATTTGTTTTAAGTCTGAATAATTATGATGAAGAAAGTAGAATTTTAAAGGTTTTAATTTTTTAAAAGTGAAGTTTTTTTCTACCTAGTATGATAAAAAATGCCTTGAAAAAAACACTAATTTACAATAATTAAGAGATATATTGGAAATATCTTTTTTATTTATAAATTTTGTACCGACAAAAAAATTAAAATAAATAATAACGTATACATTAAGAAATATTTATAAAAATTCTCATGAGAATAGAATGCACACGATAGAACATTGTCGTGTTACGCGTTCGTGAGTTCGTTTTAAAAAAATATCTCTCAGGCCTCCCCCCAAGCTCATTTCGCGATGGCACCTGTGAATGATATAACGGTAAATCCATTGAGCTGTCTCTATCTTTATGCTTAATAAAAAGAAGTACGCTGGCATGGTTACACACTTTACCAGAGCCCCCCCCTCTGTACAGGGGGACTAAAGCACTTGGCATTTGAAACGGTTCATTATAGGCATTTTTAGTCTTTTTGGGACAGTTTCACGCTACACACTAATCTCGCTCATAACATGCAAGAGACGGTTTTGATTGATTCAACATAAACAGATTTTAAATGAGAGAATCTTACGATATTCGAGATTCTCATCTAACAAACAAAATAATTAATTATCTTTATAAATCAGTATCTTGCATATGAATAATATAATGTAAGTTTTCCATGAATGGTATAAAATCTATAGAGTATTAGCATCTTTATTTATAAAGGGAGAAAACCAGCACTATCATCCTTTTTTCAACTTTCAATATTACAAAAGATCCTAGTACTTGAAATGATTCATAAGGGATACTTTGATTCCTTTTGTAAATGCTTTATATGTCAATTTTGCTCGTGATGAGCAAGCGAGCGATTTTGACTGATTCAATATAAGAAGTAAAATAAGAGTATTTTACGAAAATCTCTTGTTCAATATGCAAAAAATAAATTATAATTATAAATTAAAATCTTATGGGAATCGTTATCATAATATTTAATCTGATAATTTATTTACGTTTTTTCATCGATAGTATTTGTATTTTCCAATTTTCTGTGCCTGTTGACATAAATACAAGTAAGAGAAGTGAGATTGTTTTTTTTACAGCGTTTATGTTGTATAGGGAGCGTTATTAAGAGGGATTTTCTTTATTGAACTTTTACAATAATCCCACCAAATGATAAGCTTTCATCTAATGAAGCTATTCATTTTTTCCAGAAAGATATCAAGGATAATTTTTTATATTAAATCCAAAAGTGGAAAAATATTGGGTATTTTTATGTCCTTAACAATGTTTTATTGAAAGCTTGGAGATATTGGATAGTTGGAAAAGCTGTCAGAAAATTCAACAATTTAAGAAAAAAGTATGTTTATCAAAAGGTTTTCTAAGGCTGTAGATAATGGTTAATAATAAAATAATTTTTTAGAGAGGGTCTGTAGAATTAAATATTTGTTGCTCCTAAACGGATTTTAATAGGCACATTACCAGTTTGGCTCGCAACGCGTAAATGAATGCGTACAGGAGGCATTATGAGACGACGGTTGCGCATTGTTTGGCAAATGAGAAGGTTAACAAGAGACTGTGTATCTAATGCAGTAGAATTATATTTTAAACCAGTAAGTTTTGCGGCAGCATCGTGAAGAGGACGCAATGAAAGGAGGGATGATTGCTTCAATAAAATTTCTTTTTTATGGAATGAAGCAAAAGCATTATCTGTCATAATACTATCCTTAACGCAGAATTCAAAAATTTTTAGTAGGCTACAGTATAGCAGTTAAAATTTGCTTTCTTTAATGTAGAGCAAGCGTCAAATGCAGCTTTTTTTGATTGAAACCCTGTAAAGCGCGCTCGGTAATAACGCCGCCCATTTTTTTCAAACAGTTGCATGTGTGAAGATGCATGCTTTAAAGTAGAAAAAGCTATATTTTTTGCTTTTAAAAGTAGAGTTTTTGCTTGTTCTTCACTAGGAAGAGAACCAATTTGGATAGCCCATCCGGCATTTTCGGACAAAGAGACTGTTACAATTTTATGAGTTTCAGCCGGTATAGTTTTTTGAGGATTCGGTATTGGTATAATTACCTTATTGACAGCCGTTATTGCGATATTGGAGTTTTTAGGTTGTTCTGCAAATGCTGTCAACATAGTCGAAATTTCATCGTCAAAATTACTTGAATCAGCTTTAATGGTCGGTATAGGAGTATTGGCCCCAGTGGGTAAGTGATAGCGTACAGAAGCTATTAAACGTTCACCACTTTTCATTTGGCTTGCTTTGGGCAAATATTGATTCAATAAGCTAGCCATATGCTCGTCACGTGCAGTAGATGATTTACCTCCCATAACAACAGCGACAATAGAGCGCCCCTCAAGACGCATCGAAGTTGCTAAATTAGAACCTGACATTTGTGTGTAGCCTGTTTTAATTCCATCGACACCTTTCATTATTTTAACAAGTTTATTGTGGCTGTTAATTTTATGTCCACGGAAATTAAAACTTTTTGTTTTGAACAATTTATATTGTTTGGGAAAATGTTTACGTAAAGCTAATGACAAAGTCGCTATATCTCGTGCTGTAGAATAATTGTGCACATCCGGAAGTCCTGAAGCATTTGCAAAATGTGTATGTTTCATGCCAAGTTTACGAGCTTTTACTGTCATCATTTGAGCGAATTTTTTTTCACTACCTCCAAGATATTCTGCAATGGCAGCAGCAACATCATTTGCGGATCTTGTAATGAGTGCTTTAGCTGCTGATTCTGCAGAAATTGTTTGGCCTGCTTTAAATCCAATTTTTGTCGGTGGACGCATTGCTGCATAATGTGAAACAGGAATTGGTGTATTTGGTGTCACACGACGCATCTGCATAGCTTCAAAGAGTAAGTACAATGTCATCATTTTTGTTAAAGAAGCAGGATAACGTTTCAGTGTTGCATTGGCTTGAAATAAAGTTTTTCCCGTAGTAGCATCTATAACAATAGCCGCATACTTATCAGGATAGGCGCCTTGAGGTGTGGCGGATGCCCAACAGTAAGAAAAAGCTAACATAACAAAAGAAATTGCTATTGTTTTACAGTAGCGCATAATTTTTTGATAATTAATATACACTTGCAGTATCCTATTTCTCCATTTATCCTAAAAAACTTCTATAAAGCTTCCTTTTCTGTAATTTATTGATGCAGTTTAGACGAATGGTATTACTAATTTGTTTACAGAAGTTATTTTATGAGTGAGTGATTGAAGTCTAACCATAGAGGGAAATTTTTTTCTAATACAAACAGGTATTGCAATAGTTATGAAAGAATTTAAAATTAATAAAAATGTGCTGCATGGAAAACGATAATGGGACAGATGCTCATAATAAACTCTATAGCTCATATTATGCATAATGAAAAGGGCAAGAATTGGGATGAAGGTAGGCATGGTGCGGTTATAATGCCTAAGGCTAGAGAAAAACTCGAAAAACCTAAATTATGTCGAGTTTTTTTGCTTAATGATGATTACACACCTATGGATTTTGTTGTTTTCGTTTTGAAGAACTTTTTTAAAAAAAGTTTCGAAGAGGCAACGCGGATAATGTTAAATGTTCATCACAATGGGATAGGAGAATGTGGGACTTACACTTATGAAGTCGCTGAAATGAAAATATTACAAGTGAGGGAATGTGCGCGTCAAAATGAACATCCGTTACAATGTGTAATGGAATGGAAGTGAGGAGCTATGCCATCTTTTACACCTAGTCTTGAAGAGGTTTTGCATCGTGCATTAACAATTGCTACTCAAGCACGGCATGAATATGCAACACTAGAGCATCTTCTACTTGCGCTGTTAGATGATGCCGATGCAAATTCCGTTATTCAGGCTTGCCAAGTAGATGTGGAGGAATTGCGAGAGCGCTTAACCAATTATCTTCGCTCAGAGTTAGATGAACAGATTAGAGCTGATGAGGATACAAAGCCTACAGCTTTTTTCCAGCGTGTTATCCAACGTGCGGTGATTCATGCACAATCAGCTGGAAAAGATGAAGTATCGGGGGCAAATGTTCTTGTTGCAATTTTTTCTGAACGTGAAAGCCATGCAGCATATTTTCTTCAAGAGATGGGAATGACACGCTACGATGCTGTACGTTTTATTTCACAGGGTGTCACGCGTGATGATGGGTTATCCATGTTACTTGAAGGACTTGAAGAGCAATTAGATCAGCAGATTTCGGATAATGGTGAAAGAGGAACAAGTGCTTTAACGAATTATTGTGTTGATCTCAATTGTAAAGCACGTAATGGAAAAATTGATTTATTAATTGGCCGTGAAATAGAAATTTCACGCATGATACAGATTTTATGTCGAAGGTCAAAAAACAATCCGCTTTTGGTTGGTGATCCTGGAGTAGGGAAAACAGCTATAATTGAGGGGTTGGCAAAGCGTATTGTTGATGGGCAAGTGCCTGAAGTTTTATCAAATGCAACAATATTTTCTCTTGATATGGGGGGACTTGTTGCAGGTACACGTTATCGCGGTGATTTTGAAGAACGCTTAAAACAAGTTATTAAAGAGTTTGAGCTGTATCCAGATGCTATTTTATTTATTGATGAAATTCATACCTTAATTGGAGCAGGAGCGACATTAGGGGGAAATATGGATGCAGCAAATCTTTTGAAACCTGTGTTATCTTCTGGAACTATGCGATGTATTGGTTCGACGACTTACAGAGAATATCGCAAATTCTTTGAACAAGATCGTGCTTTAGAGCGTCGTTTTCAGAAGATTGATATTAATGAACCTTCTGTTACAGATGCGATTAAGATTTTGCAGGGGATGAAGCCTTACTTTGAAGATTTTCATCAGATTAAATACACAGATCAGGCGATGAAGGCATCTGTAGAATTATCTTCACGTTATATAATTGACCGTAGGTTACCTGACAAAGCAATTGATATTATTGATGAAAGTGGCGCAGCGCAAAAGCTTTTGCCACAAAAACAACGCAAGAAGAGTATAGGTGTTAAAGAAATTGAAGCGACTGTTGCTACAATTGCAAGAATTCCATCAAAAACAGTTTCCCGGAATGATCAGAAGATACTGAGTAAGCTTGAAAGAGAACTCAAACATGTTGTTTATGGTCAAGATCAGGCAATTTCCGTCTTAGTTTCATCCATAAAATTGGCGCGAGCAGGTTTACGCGAACCGGATAAACCAATAGGAAGTTATTTATTTTCAGGACCAACAGGTGTAGGAAAAACTGAAGTTGCAAAACAGCTTGCATCATCTTTAGGCATTGAATTATTGCGTTTTGATATGTCAGAATATATGGAACGGCATACGGTAGCACGTTTAATCGGAGCACCTCCAGGTTATATAGGGTTTGATCAAGGAGGTCTCCTTACAGATGCCGTTGATCAGAAACCTCACGCAGTTCTATTGCTAGATGAGATTGAGAAAGCGCATCCAGAGTTATTTAATATTTTATTGCAGGTAATGGATTATGGTAGATTAACAGACCATAATGGTAAGAAAATTGATTTCCGCAATGTTATTTTGATTATGACAACCAATGCTGGTGCTTCAGATATGGCAAAATCAGCTATTGGATTTGGGAAAGTACATCGTGATGGTGAGGATATAGAAGCAATCAATCGGTTATTTACACCAGAATTTCGTAATCGGTTAGATGCAATTATTCCGTTTGCACCTTTATCTCATTTAATCATCAATCAGATAGTGCAAAAATTTATTTTTCAGCTTGAAGCACAATTAGCTGATCGGGGAATTTGTTTTGAATTAAGCCCTTCTGCAACTTTATGGCTTTCTAATAAAGGATATGATTCTCAGATGGGAGCACGCCCATTAGGGCGTGTTATACAAGAATATATTAAAAAGCCATTAGCTGATGAAATTTTATTTGGAAAGTTACGCAATGGTGGTACCGTTCGCGTATTGACACAAAAATCAAATGGTAAAAAAGAAAGCTTACAGTTAGAAATTTCATCTTCCGATATATCTGTAAGTTCAAAGAAAAGTAAAATGGAAAACTTTACAAAAAAAACGTGTAGGAAAAAAAGCACAACAACTTAAGAGTGTGTTATAAAGCTGCACGAATTTTTTTTGCATTCTCTTCAAGTATTTCTGGAGGCGTTACCATATCATTATGAGGGGTAAGCTCTATTCCCTCCATACGTGGTATAATATGAAAATGAAGGTGATAGACGGTTTGTTGACTAGCTGCTTCATTAAATTGCATGACAGTTATGCCATCTGCTTGAAAGGCTTTTTTGACAGCATTTGCAATTTTTTGAACAGCTTTAATAACAGGAAATAATGTTTCAGGATCTGCATCAAGTAAGTTTCTAGAGCCTTTTTTAGGAATGACCAGCGTATGACCTGGTGCCTGTGGCATGATATCCATAAATCCAATAACATCATCATCTTCGTAGACCCGAACAGAAGGGATTTCATTGCGAATCAATTTAGCAAAAATATTGTTATTGTCATAAGCTTGTTTCATACAAATATTTCCTTTTATCGTAAGTTTAAGATTCTAATTTAAAAACGAAAAAATGCAAGGTTTATCAGAGTGTAAGACAAAGAAGTATTTTGACTTCAGTTATATTTAGGATAATGCACTGTCTTAATGAAGGTTTAGATTTCTATGATGGCTTCAACTTCTACAGGAACATCCATAGGAAGAGAGGCAACACCAATAGCAGAACGGGCGTGTTTTCCAATTTCACCAAGGATATTGACGAATAAATTAGAAGCTCCATTGGCAACAAAAGGAATATCGGTAAAATGAGAATCTACAGCCACAAAAACAGTAATTTTGACCACACGTTTTATTTTATTTAAGTCACCCAGAGTTGCCTTGAGTTGCGCGAGAATATTGAGAGCGCAAGCTTCAGATGCTTTTTGGGCTTGTTCGGTATTCACAGTTGCACCAACTTTACCGATGGCTATTGGTTTTCCATTAATAAGAGGGAGTTGTCCAGAAATAAAGAGTTGATTGCCACTTTGTGAAGTGGTGATGTAATTGGCAAGGGGGGAGATTACTTCAGGAAGAGTGATTCCGAATTTTTCTAAGTTTTTTTCAATCATATTGGTCATAATTTTAACTCCATAGCTGCTCTATAATATATTCATTGCATAATCTATTTTTTGATTTAAGAAAATGTGTGGTTAATTGAGAAATTAACCTTTTTTGCCTTATTGTATGATGTTATGCAACGGGGATAAAGTTCGGAAGTTGGGAATGATTAGATCATTATTTATAATAATTTTATATATTGTTTTTTTATGTACTGCGAGAGCTGAAGAGCGCATTTTTATTGTGCCTCATCGAGCAATTTATGATTTTCATCTCGATAGTGTTTCTCATGAAATGACAATTTCTGCGATGTCAGGACGAATGGTTTACGAGCTTACTGGTTCGGCATGCCAAGGCTATAGCACACGTTTTCGTTTCATTAGCCGTGTTCACATTGAAGATATGCCAGTACGTTTGACGGATCAACAGACGACGAGTTATGAAACAGGAGACAGCCGTACATTTCGTTTTAATATTACAGATCAAGAGGGAGAAGAGGTTGTGCATCGTGCCGAGGGGGTTGCGGAGCGTACGCAAGATGGTATCACAGTTACCTTAAAAAAGCCAAAGGAAAAAGAGTATAAGCTTGCAATGGCTGAATTTCCAATGATGCAACTAAAAAATATTATCCGCCATGCAAAAGCAGGAGATCATTTTTACAATGTTACTGTATTTGATGGGACAAATAAAGCAGATAAAGTTATAAAAGAAAGTATCGTCATAGGGGAAAAGAAGACGCTTTTATCTGATAGCGAAACGGAAAAAGTAAGAAAATTGGATGAAGAAGAATATTGGCCTGTTACAATTTCTTATTTTGATGATGGAGAAAATAAAGATGGTTTGCCGGTTTATCGTAGCAGTTTTCTCTTACATGAGAATGGTGTCATGCGTGATCTTCATATAGATTATGGAACTTTTTCAGTGCGTGCAAAATTGAACAGTCTCGAATTCTTGGAACTTGGAAAAGATCTTAATCAATGTGAAAATGCAAATATTAAATGATTAAAGAAAATAACTTGAAAAAGAATCAAATATTAGTATGTTTGCGCTATTCCACACGCGGAGTCTGGGTGTTTGCAAATGATCTGTGAGAAACTTCTAGCAAGCATCCGCCGGTAGCAGGTCTTCCTGCTTTTTCCGCGGAGGTTGAACCGGAAAGGATAAGATTTATGGCACTACCCGATTTTACTATGCACCAGCTTTTAGAAGCCGGTGTGCATTTTGGTCACCAGACTCATCGCTGGAATCCCAAAATGACTCCCTATATTTATGGTCAGCGTAATAATATCCATATTATTGACCTTGCTCAGACCGTTCCACTTTTACACCAAGCACTTAAACTTGTTTCAGATACTGTAGCGCGTGGTGGTCGTATTCTCTTTGTTGGTACGAAACGGCAAGCATCTGACATTATCGCAGATGCGGCGAATCGTTCCGCTCAGTATTACGTTAATGCACGTTGGCTTGGCGGCATGCTCACAAACTGGAAAACGATTTCCAATTCGATCCATCGTTTGCGGAAGCTTGACAAAATTCTTGCTGCTGAAGCGCAAGGCTTTACTAAAAAGGAACGTTTAAATCTTGAACGTGATCGTGAAAAGCTTAATCGTGCGCTTGGTGGTATTAAAGATATGGGTTCTGTTCCAGATCTTATCTTTGTTATCGATACGAATAAAGAAAATATTGCACTCCAAGAAGCAAAGCGTTTAGGTATTCCAGTGATTGCTATTATTGATACCAATTGTGATCCCGATGACGTAACACATCCAATACCAGGTAATGACGATGCTTCACGTGCAATTTCTCTTTATTGCGATCTTTTTGCCCGTGCTGCTCTTGATGGTATTGCACGCCAGCAAGGAGCAATGGGTATCGATTTAGGAGCTCAAGTTGATGCACCTGTGGAGCCTATTTTGGAAGAAAATGCAGTTTCAGAAGTTTCTGAATAATATAAAATGCCTAATTAAGGTACTTTTATTGTCTAAAGAAGAAGTTATAGGCGTGCAGAGGGATTTTGCACGCTTTCACTGTTATAAAATAAAGAGGCAAATATGAGCATTACTGCTGCACAAGTAAAAGAACTTCGAGAACTATCTGGCGCTGGTATGATGGACTGTAAAGCCGCCCTAGCAGAGACCAATGGTGATATGGAAGCTGCTGTTGATTGGCTTCGTAAAAAAGGAATAGCTAAAGCAGATAAAAAGGCTGGTCGTACAGCAGCTGAGGGATTAATCGGAGTCGTATCAAAAGATTCACATGCAGTTTTGGTTGAGATTAATTCTGAAACAGATTTTGTTGCGCGCAATGATGGATTCCAAGACATCGTGCGTAAAGTAGCAACTGCTGCCTTAGATACGCTAGGGGATGTTGAATCTGTTTCTGTTTCTCTTTATCCAGGTTCTGAGAAGACTGTAGAGCTTACGATTAAAGATGCAATTGGTACAATTGGCGAAAATATGACATTTCGTCGTTCCGCTAAATTGTCTGTTGAGAATGGTGTTGTTGCGACTTATATACACAATAGTGTGGCTGATGGGCTTGGAAAACTTGGTGTTTTGGTTGCGATTGAAACAACAGGAAATAAAGAGGCTGCTCTTGCTTTTGGTCGGCAGGTCGCGATGCATATTGCGGCAACCAATCCATTAGCACTTACAGCACAAGATGTTGATGCTGCTGCTGTTGAGCGAGAAAAAGCAATTTTTTCAGATCAAGCGCGTCAGTCTGGAAAACCTGAAAATATCATTGAAAAAATGGTAGAAGGACGTATGCGTAAGTTTTTTGAAGAGGTTGTTTTGCTTTCTCAAGCTTTTGTTATGAATCCTGATATAACTGTTGAGGCCGCTTTAAAGGATGCTGAGAAATCAATTGGTGCTCCAGCAAAAATTACAGGCTTTATTCGTTTTGCATTAGGTGAAGGTGTGGAAAAAGAGGAGTCTGATTTTGCTGCAGAGGTTGCTGCTGCTGTAAAAGGCTAGTTATTGCAAACTCTTGAACAGAGATTTAAAGTCATATCGTTGGTTGTAGAATCTCTGAGGGGAACAATGTAATTGTTGAGAGGGCGTCACGTGAAAAAAGTGGTGCCCTTCGTGGTGTCAAAAGCGAAAATAAATGTGCTTTTGGGGAGATTATGAATGGCATTAGCACTTCCGTATAAACGTATTCTTTTAAAGGCTTCTGGTGAAGCTCTTATGGGAGGGCAGAATTTTGGCATTGATGTTTCTGTTGTAGACCGTATTGCCGCTGATATTGCAGAAGTGCGCACAATGGGGATAGAAGTTGCGGTTGTTATCGGTGGGGGAAATATTTTTCGTGGCGTTGCTGTTGCTTCGCATGGTGGGGACCGAGTGACAGGTGATCATATGGGAATGCTTGCAACTGCTATTAACTCTTTAGCATTGCGAACATCTTTGACAAAATTAGGGGTTGAAACTGTTGTACTCTCTGCGATTGCTATGCCACAAATTTGTGAAAGCTTCTCGCAACGTAAAGCAATAGCTTATATGAATCAGGGAAAAGTTGTTATTTTTGCAGGTGGTACAGGAAATCCATTTTTTACCACTGATTCTGCTGCTACTTTACGTGCAGCAGAAATTGGTGCGGATGTCCTTCTTAAAGGAACACAAGTTGATGGTATTTATTCAGCAGATCCAAAAATAGACCCTACGGCTAAGCGTTTTGACCAATTAACACATGTTGAAGTTTTGCAATGGGGATTATCTGTTATGGATTCAACGGCGGTCACTTTAGCACGTGAGAACAATGTACCGATTATTGTGTATTCCATTCATGAAAAAGGCGGTTTGGCTAAGGTCTTGAATGGAACAGGACGCTTTACAATAGTATCGGAATAAGGGTAAGCTTCAAAGGACAATTGAAGGAGACAGAAATATGAATGTTACATCAATTATGGATGATCTGAAACGTCGCATGGATGGTGCCATTACGGCTTTTAAACATGAATTAGGTGGTTTGCGGACTGGACGTGCATCGGCCAGTTTATTAGAACCGTTGACCGTTGAATCTTATGGTTCTGTTGTGCATATAAATCAGGTTGCTAATATTTCTGTTCCCGAACCTCGGATGCTTTCTGTTTCTGTATGGGATAAAACGATGGTCGGAGCTGTAGAGCGCGCTATTCGCGATTCTGGTCTTGGTTTAAATCCCATAACTGATGGTACGAATCTACGTATTCCTTTGCCTGAATTGAATGAAGAGCGCCGTAAAGAACTTGTAAAAATTGCGCATCACTATGCAGAGCAAGCGCGTGTTGCTACACGTCATGTTCGTCGGGATGGTCTGGACAATTTGAAAAAGTTAGAAAAAGATGGTGAAATTGGACAAGATGAAGCCCATAGTTTGTCTGAAAAAGTTCAAAAACTCACGGATGAAACTATTGCTGATATTGATAAAATTTTAGCCGTAAAAGAATCTGAAATTATGCACGTTTAAGACGATTTTGTCACTAGAAAAAGGATATTTACTCCCAGCCTGTAAATTGTTTCTAGGGATAATTGTGGGGAGTGGTGTGCTCTGTGGTAGCAAGGTGTGATGCAGGAAGGTGTTCTATCATTTTGATATGGGAGAGACTGATTTGAAAGGGCAGATGTTTTAATTTTTTAGTCTGCGTGATAAATCATGCCCTTTGCTGGGAGACACTATTTAACAGCATGGTGCGGGTTTTTAGTTGAGCACGTCTTTATTAAAATGCATAATGAAAGCATTATTAGAAATTATTCAAATATTCTAAGATGAAGGTTGAGGAAAGAATATAATGCAAAAAAACAAGTCTAACCTTTCTCTTATTTCTCATTATAAAACATGTGAGTATAATTGATCAAGCAGATGTTATGTGGCGTAATTCATTTTTTAATGACGAATAGTTGATAGAAAAGTGTTTTTATACGAAACCTATATTAGTTAATTTGTATGGGGCAGAGGTAACTGCTTTTTCATTTTATATTTGAGAAAATATTAAAAAAATATTTTATAATTTTGACGGAGATTTTTGAAGCTGTTTTCATTGATTATTAGTTTCATAAGCGCTATCTTAGTAGACTGAATTATTTATGATAAATTATAAGAGAAATTATACAGGTATGAGATAAAAATACTGCGTAGGGGAGTTTTTCTTGCGTTAATTTTAGAGCTTGTATTTTCTATTTTTATTGTTTGGATGTTGTTTTGTCTAATTTGGTTTATCGTATTCTGACAGCTTTTGTTTTTGGCATTATTGCGTTGTATCTAACATGGTTGGGAGGAAACTTCTTTTTTTTATTTGTATGGTGTATTGGCGGTTTTGTTCTTTATGAGTGGATAAGTATTACTAAAGAGAAATGGTGTATTTTACAAAAAATATTAGCAAGTATCTTTTATTTAATCTTTGGCTTTTTTTTAGTATTGAGTGTATCTGCTTCATTGATTTTTTGTGTTTTAATCGTTTTAGCTACAGTGTTAGCTATTATATCTATAAAAAAGAGTGGTTGGGTTTTTTGTGGTTTTTTATATGCATCTTTTCCTGTTGTTGCTTTATGCTTTCTACGGGATCATGAAATGTTGGGGTTCCAAGTTGTTATTTTCTTATTTACGATAGTGTGGGGAACAGATATTGGTGGTTATTTTATCGGACGTGCATTAGGGGGCCCTAAATTAGCACCACAATTTTCTCCTAATAAAACATGGTCAGGAGCACTTGGTGGTACATTTGTCGGAGTTTTCGGTGGTATATGGGTTGCTTTTGGATTTTTTGATATAAATTTAGCCAGTTTTTTTGTGCCACTCCTTACACTTGTTTTGTCAATTGTTTCACAATTGAGTGATTTAGGGCAATCATGGCTCAAAAGACGGTTTTCTGTTAAAGATTCTAGTTCTTTATTGCCTGGACATGGTGGTTTTATGGATCGTATAGATGGATTGGTAGGGGCAGCTTTTCTTCTTTATTTAATTGGTTCATTTATGTCTGATATGGATGCGCCTTTTAATCTTTTTAGTATGATCTAATTGGGAGAAGATAGTTTGGAACTTTTAAATCATATCGTCACTATGGGTGATTTTCTTTTAAGAAGTTTGAGTATTCTTTTCATCATTATGATTATCATTTTTGTGCACGAATTTGGGCACTATCTCATTGGTCGGTGGTGTGGTATTAAGGCGTTAATTTTTTCGCTTGGATTTGGACCAGAAATAGCGAGTTATACAGATAAGCATGGCACGAAGTGGCGTTTAGCACTTATCCCCTTAGGAGGTTATGTAAAATTTGTTGGGGATGAGGAAAAAATCGATACGGAATCATCCCAATCATCTCTGATTGTTGATGGTTCATTTGCTAGTGCGCATGCTTGGAAAAAAGCAGCAACTGTTTTTGCCGGTCCTTTCTTCAATGCCCTTTTTACTGTTGTTATTCTAACATTTTTTTTCTTTATCTATGGTCGTGTAGCCATTGAGCCCGTTGTTGGTTCTTTGGTAAAAGATAGCCCTGCTCTTCAATCCGGTTTGGAATTAGGTGATCGTTTTGTTGAAATGGATGGACGACGGGTTGAAAGCTTTGAAGATTTGATGAATTATGTAGCTTTTCACGGAAGAGAACCCATAGAGTTTAAAATAGAACGCATGGGGCGAGTCTTTACAACGCTGATTACCCCGAAAGTCGTTGAGCGAGATGATGGATTTGGTAATCGAACACGAAGTGCTATGATAGGTGTAGGTGTTCCTGTTGATTTAAATAATCCTGCACGTTTAGATCCAACTTATATAAAACATATTCGCTATGGTTTTGTAACAGCTGTAAGAAAAGCGTCAGACCGTACTGTGTTTATCGCCACTCAAACCGTTCTTTTTATGAGTCGTTTAATAGGAGGCAAAGAGGATCGTTGTCGGCTAAGTGGACCTTCTAAAACCGTTAAAATTGCTTGGAAAGTGAGCGAGACAGGTTTTATCTCTTTGTTGAATTTGGCAGCTTTTCTTTCAATAAGTGTTGGGCTTATTAACCTTTTTCCGATTCTACCGCTTGACGGTGGGCATCTTTTATTGCATGTCATTGAGGTCATTACTGGGAGGAAAATATCTGCTAAAATTCAGGGAATCGTTTTTCGTTTAGGTTTTTCCATTCTTCTCCTTTTTATGATCTTTGTCTTTTTTAATGATTATTTTTGTTGGTTTAGCTAATTAAATTATGGAAAACGCTTTATAAATTAAGTAATAATAGCAAAAACAAATTGAAGGTTGTTTACCATGTCTACAAAATGTTGTGGCGTTGTACATTATAATGAGTAATTAAGGAATGAAAAGTCTCGCTGTAAAAAGGTTGTTATGGCAGTTAGCTTTTAAGGCATCATGTCCAAGGAACGAGAGTAAGGTAAAAAAGCCAATGACTACGAATTCAAAGTTTTTAAATGCAGCATCTGTATTGGTGTTAAAGATGGGGATGTTTGCCCCAGCAACGGTTTTTATGTCAATTGCTGCGGTCGGAGAAATACAAGCGTCTGTAGTCCGCTCTATTGAGGTTCGTGGGAATAAGTTTGTAAGTTCTCAGGCGATTCGAGACAATATGGGGATTAAGGTTGGGCAAGGTGTTTCCAGTGGTGATGTTGATAGTGCTGTGAAGAACCTTTTCGAATTGGGTTTATTTTATGATGTTAAAATAAATCCGGTGGGTGATAAATTGGTTGTATTCGTAAAAGAATATGAGGTTGTCAATCAAATATTGTTTCAAGGAAATAAATCTTTTAAAGACCCAGATCTTAAGCGGTTTATTTCTTTAAAACCGAATGAGCCTTTTAATTCTGCTAAGCTTTCTGCTGATATAAATACAATTCGTGAGGCTTATAAAACTCTTGGTCGTAATAATATCACTGTTAACGTTCAAACGATTAACCTTGGAAAAGGGCGGGTTAATGTGGTATTTAATGTCGTTGAAGGGAAAAAAACAAAGATTGGTGATATCACTTTTAAGGGAAATAATGTCTTTGGAAGTCGTCGTTTGCGTGATGTGATTTCAACAAAAACTTCAGGAATTTTTTCGAAGTTGTTGGGAGGTGATGTTTACAGTGAAGAGCGCCTCGCTGTTGATGAAGAAGCTTTACGTCGCTTTTATTATAACCGTGGTTATGCAGATTTTCGTGTAGTCTCTTCTAAAGCAACTTTTGATGCAGCAAGCAATACGTATAAAATTTCTTTCGTTCTTGATGAGGGTGCGCTCTATAAAATTAGCGATATTCAGGTTGAAAGTGATGTTGATGGAATTGACGTTCAATCTGTGAAAAGGATGCTTAAAACCCAGCCAGGTAATGTTTATAGTGCAGAAGATATTGAACAGTCTGTTGCAACTATTAATAACAAAGTTGCTGATTCGGGATATGCTTTTGCTAAAGTTGAACCGCGGGGAAATCGTAATTTAGCAAATCATACAATTTCAATTTTATATAATATTGAACGGGGTACACGTGCTTATATTCAACGTATTGATATACGTGGCAATGAGAAAACGCGTGATTACGTCATTCGCCGTGAGATTGATTTAAACGAAGGAGATGCTTACAATCAAACTTTATTACAGCGGGCAAAACGTCGTCTAGAAAGTTTAGGTTTCTTCAAAGCCGTTAATATTTCAATGGTTCCTACAGATCAATCTGACCAAGTTGTTTTGGTAATAGATGTCGTTGAAGCTTCAACAGGAGATCTTTCTCTTTCTGGAGGGTATACAACAGGGGGAACAAGTCCTGGTATGTCACTTGAAGTTTCTGTTACTGAACGTAATCTTGGGGGACGTGGTCAATATGTTCGTTTAGGATTAGGTGCGGGGCAAGAAAAATCTCGTAATTATAATTTATCATTTGTTGATCCTTATTTCTTAGGGTATCGTTTATCTGCTGGTGTTGATGTTTTTCGTAGTACTTATCGTGCTGATAAAGCCTATGATGTACGGCAGACAGGTGGATCGCTGCGGTTTTCGTTACCTATTAATAATCAATTATCTGCTAATGTAGCTTATTCTTATGTGCAGGAAGAATATGATTTTGGCGGAGAGTATGATTTTGACAAAGAGAGTGACATAATAGAATTATATGGGAAATATTCTGGTGCGATTGTTCAAGCTGCAAAACACAGCCCTTGGAAACGTTCATCAATTAGTTATGGTTTCACCTATAATACGATTGATGATATGAGATCCCCCCATGATGGGTGGTACGTGCATCTGCTTCAGGAATATGCAGGGCTTGGTGGGAGTGCAAAGTTCTTGAAGACCACGGGTAAGGCGATGATGTACAAGACTCTTTCTGACCAGAAGGATATCGTTGGTTTGCTTTCCTTTGGGGGTGGTTATATCCACGGAATGGGCCGAGATGGTGTTCGTATTTTCGATATGTTTAAAGTAAATTCTGATATGATTCGAGGGTTCAAATATAATGGAATAGGTCCGCGTCAGGTTTCCAGTAAGGGTGAGGTTTATTTCTTGGGGGGAACGACATATATGAATGCGACTGCTGAAGTACAGTTCCCTATCCCTGTCGTGCCTGAAGGATTTGGGTTGCGCGGTGCTTTATTTGCGGATATTGCCACGCTTTATGGCAATAATTATAAAGCCGTTTTTAAGGGTGAACCGTCTGTTACCAATACCAAAAGTGCTTGGCGTTCATCTGCAGGTGTGAGTTTGATGTGGGATTCTCCGTTTGGTCCTTTGCGTTTTGATTATGCTTGGCCAATAACGAAGCAGGAAGGTGATCGTTTGCAACAATTGAACTTTGGTATTTCTACGAAGTTCTGATTTGAGCGATTTTAAGAAGGAAAAACTTGAAGAGAATAGCTTAAGCTGGGAGAGAAAGTGTTTTGATGGCGGATACATTTTTTTTTACGCCGTCCCGACGATTGACAGTTGCAAATGCTGCTGAGTTGACGGGTGCAAAGCTTCTTAATCCAGAGTTTTCTCATAAAGTTATCAATACTCTTTCTTCACTTGAGAGTGCTGTGGAAGGTTCGCTTGTTTTTGTAGAGCATCGGAAGTTTTCTGATGCTTTACTGGACAGTTCTGCTGTTGCTGTTTTGTGTACGAATGAGATTGTTTTTAAAGTTCCCGAAACTATGGCAATTTTGGTGACATCCACACCACAGCGTGACTTTGCTCAGATTGGTCGTATTTTGTTTCCAGATTCTGTCAAGCCAATGCCTTGGTTGGGGCAGAAGGGGATTTCATCGCATGCGCATATTCATCCAACGGCTAAGTTGGCACATGATGTGTGTATTGAAGCGGGAGCTGTTATTGGTAAAAATGTTGAGATTGGTGCAGGAACTCTTATTTCATCCACAGCTGTTATCGGTGAAAATTGCCGTATTGGATGTGACTGCTATATTGCTCCTAAGGTAACAGTTCAGTGTTCTATAATAGGTGATAAGGTTCAGCTTTATCCTGGTGTTTGCATTGGGCAAGATGGTTTTGGTTATGTTGGGGGCGTTTCTGGAATCGAGAAAATTCCACAGCTTGGTCGCGTTATTATTGAGGATGGTGTAGAAGTTGGTGCGAACACGACAATTGATCGTGGAACATTTCAAGATACTGTTATTGGTGAAGGAAGCAAGATTGATAATCTTGTACAAATTGCCCACAATGTCAAAATTGGACGCTATTGTCTTATTGCCGCTCAATGTGGCATTGCGGGAAGTACATCTATAGGGGATATGTCTCAGCTTGGCGGAAGTGTGGGAGTAGCGGATCACATCATAATAGGTAAATCTGTTCAGATTGCTGCTCGTAGTGGTGTTATGAATGACATTCCGGATGGCGAAAAATGGGGAGGTAGTCCAGCGCGACCATTTAAACAATGGTTTCGTGAAGTAGCGGCATTGCGCAGTATGGGAAAAGTTAAAAAGGAGAAACGCTGATATGATCAGCAGTGAAAAAACTAAAAACTTAGAGGCTGTCGATATTGAAAAACTATTATCAATATTACCGCACCGTTATCCATTTTTATTAATTGATCGTATCGTTGATATTGATGGTGAACAAGAAGCGATTGGTATTAAAAATATAACGATTAACGAGCCACATTTTATGGGACATTTTCCCTCAAAGCCTGTTATGCCTGGAGTTTTGATTTTAGAAGCTATGGCACAAACGGCAGGAGCAATAGCACTTTTAAATTTAGGCAATAAGCAAACAAATTTAGTTTACCTTATGACGGTTGATAATGCGAAATTTCGTAAGCCGGTTATGCCTGGTGATCAGCTAAAAATCCATGTTCAGCTTTTGAAAAAAAGATCTGGTATGAGACGTTTTTCATGTGTTGCAAAAGTAGAAGATGTTCGCGTCGCTGAAGCAGAAATTGCTGCGATGATTGTCGAAGAAGCATAAACGATATTTGATGGGAATTAAAAAATGTCCGGTACGAAAATCCATCCAACTGCTCTTGTGGAGAAGGGAGCGCAGCTTGGTGAGAATGTACGCGTTGGACCATTTTGCCATATTAGTTCAGAGGCTGTTATTGGTGATGAATGTAGTTTGACAAGTCATGTTGTAATAATGGGAAAGACAACGTTAGGAGCCAAGAGTAAAGTATTTTCTCATGCCGTTTTGGGGGCAGATCCGCAAAATAATAAACATAAAGGAGGGGCTACAACTCTTTTTATTGGTAAGAATTGTACGATTCGTGAAGGTGTAACAATGCATAGGGGTTCCGATTCGAGTGTAGGAATGACAGTTGTTGGTGATAATTGCCAATTTTTTTGTTATGCGCATATCGCTCACGATTGTTATGTAGGCAATCATGTAACATTTGCCAATAACGCAATGATTGCTGGTCATGTTACTATTGGTGATTATGTGATTATTGGTGGTGGTGCTGCTGTTCATCAATTTGTTCGTGTTGGACACCATGCATTTATCGGCGGCGTATCTGCACTGGTTGGTGATCTGATACCTTATGGAACAGCTGTTGGTGTGCAGGCAAAACTTGCTGGACTCAATATTATTGGCATGAAGCGTGCAGGACTTGAGCGTCAAGATATTCATGCACTCCGTCATGCGGTTGCTATGCTTTTTGATCATAGCAAACCATTTAAAGAGCGTGTCAGTGATGTTGCTTCTTTCTATTCTTCTTCTCAGTCTGTTTCTGAAGTTGTTAATTTTATTAAAGAAGAAGGAAAGCGTTTTTATTGCACACCAAAATTTGAAGGTGTTAGAATAAAAGAACATAAGGATTAAAAATGCCTATTTGGGGAGCCAGAAGTTTTCTTTCCGGCCGTACTGCTATTATAGCAGGAAATGGTATTCTACCGATTACTGTTGCGCAGACTCTTGAGAAGAATGGAGAAAATCCTTTTCTTGTGCTTTTGCATGGTGAGGCAGATTCTGTTCTTTATCGCTATGAGCATTGCGAGCTATCAATTGTAGAGTTAGCACGACTCGTTAAAATTTTAAAAGAGGCTGGTGTATATAATGTTGTTTTGGCAGGTGGTGTGAAAAAGCGTCCACTTCTTAAACAATTGCGACTGGACTGGACAACATTTTTAGCTCTTCCTAAGTTAATCGGAGCTTTGAAGAGGGGAGACGATGCGTTATTAAAAGCTTTTATACGGGTTATTGAAGCACACGGTTTTTGTGTTATCGGTGCTCACGAAATAGTCCCAGATCTTTTAGCTCCCATAGAATTTAATTTAACAGTACGGCGCGCTACTCCAAAAGAGAAAAAAGATATTTTTTTAGCAGTAGAAGCAGCAAAGCTTTTAGGTCAATTAGATATCGGGCAAGCCGTTGTCGTTGTCCAAGGAAGGGTGGTTGCTCTAGAGGGCGCTGAGGGAACTGATAATATGTTGTGGCGTATTTGTGAAATGCGAGAAAGAGGGCAAATTCCCCTTAAAGGTGGCATTCTTGTAAAATGCGCAAAACCACAACAGGATAATCGCGTTGATTTGCCATCAATTGGGCCCGCGACAATAATGAATATTGCAAAGAGTGGTTTATCTGGTGTTGCGGTGGAGGCAAATAGAAGTCTAATATTATCAGTGAAAACAACAATAGAAAAAGCCAACAAATATTCTTTATTTATAGAGACATTTGAAAAGTTTGGTCATGAATAATTGTTTCTTAAAGATTGCAGTGGTTTCAGGTGAGGAATCTGGTGATTTACTTGGGGCCGATCTAATTTCTTGTTTATCACAACAGATAGGATGCAATATTCATTTGATTGGTGTTGGGGGGAGCCATTTAAAGGCATTAGGCTTAAAAAGCTTTTTTGATTCCCATGATATTGCTTTAATAGGTTTAAAGGAGGTGTTGAAAAAACTACCATTGTTGTTGCTACATATTCGCAATTTATCCAAATTTATTGCACAAGAACAACCTGATTGTTTAATTATTATTGATAGTCCTGATTTCACGCATCGTATTGCAAAAAAGGTACGTGCTTTAGCGCCTTCTATTCCTATCATTAAATATATTGCACCAACCGTTTGGGCATGGAGGCCAGAGCGTGCAAAAGCTATGTGTGGATTTGTTGATCATGTTTTAGCGGTTTTTCCTTTTGAAGAAAAGATTATGCAAGATTTGGGAGGCCCTGCCACGACTTATGTTGGACATCGTCTTTTGACATATCCTCCCCTTTTGAGAGTTCAGTCAGAAAAAAAAAGCCAATTAGAACAAAGAAATTTGATCGATACACAAACATTATCGCCTACATTAGTTATTTTGCCAGGATCACGCAATTCAGAAATTCGTTCCTTAATGCCTATTTTTCGAGAAACAGTAGAGATTCTTGTACAACGTATTCCTCATTTACGTATTATTTTACCAACCTTACCTCATTTGGTAGATAGAATCCGGGACTTTGTGCAGGGCTGGAAAAGCAAGATAGAAATTGTAGTTGGTGAAGATGAAAAATGGCGTGCTTTTGCACAAGCAAATGTTGCTCTTGCTGCACATGGAACTGTTTCACTTGAATTAGCCTTAGCAAAAGTTCCTATGGTTCTTTGCTATAAACTTGATTTCTTTTCTAAATTATTTATTTTTCCTAAAATGATGTTATGGAGTGCTGCTCTTCCAAATATTATTGCTGATAAGCCTATTGTTTCGGAATATTTGAATGAATTAATCCGTCCTGGCATGTTAGCAAGACAGGTAGAACAACTTTTGGCTAATCCTTTATTGCGACAGGCACAACTTGATTCCTTTGAGATGGTAGAACAGAAAATGAAAACTGAAGTACCATCGGGGGTTGTTGGCGCACAAACAATTATCACTCTTTTAAAAAGCAGGAATAAAATTGTATAAATAAAGCAATATTTTAATGATTAATATTTAATTTTAGCAAGAAAATTACAAGCACGTTGGCTTTTAGGATTAGTAAAAAATTCTTCAGAGGCTGCATCTTCAACAATTTTTCCATTTTCTAGAAAGAGTATTCTTTCTGAGACTTTACGTGCGAAGCCCATTTCATGGGTAACACAAAGCATTGTGATCCCTGTATCGGCTAATCGAGCCATCACTTCCAAAACTTCTCCCACACTTTCTGGATCAAGAGCAGAGGTTGGTTCATCAAAAAGCATGACTTCGGGTTCCATACAAAGTGCACGGGCAATCGCAACACGTTGTTGTTGCCCACCAGAAAGTTGTAAAGGATATTTTTCACAGTGTTTTTCAATACCAACATGCGTTAAGTAACGAATTGCCCGTTCTTGTGCTTGTTGTTTGGAAAGCCCTTGAACGGTCATAGGTGCTAAAATACAATTTTGTATAACGCTCATGTGGGGAAATAAATTAAAGTTCTGAAAGACCATTCCTATCTTACGAAGAACATTTTTTTGCTGTTGTATAGGTGCAGTATGGATATCAACGTTATGGATACAGATTGAACCTTTTTGTGCTTGTTCTAATTGATTAATACAACGAATTAACGTTGATTTTCCTGATCCGGATGGTCCACAAATAACGATATGTTCACCAGCTTGAACATTAAAGTTGATATCATGTAGGACCTGAAAGTTTCCATACCATTTATTTAGATTTTGGATAGAGATCACAGGGTTTTTACTGGGAGAGATCGATTTATTATTTTTCAAATTCATCTTATTTTATTCTTTCATTGATGAAGAACTTGATTAATTCAACATTTTGATTTGATACTGTTTTTTATGATCATTTTATTTACCGTAAATATCGAGTGAGGCGCTGCTCGATAAAAACAATAAAACGATGAATGAGTTCAACGATAAAGAGATAGATAAGAGCAGCCCAAACGTAAACTTGAAAATCGAAAGTCCGTGAATAAGCGAGTTTAGCAACCCCCATTAAATCATAAACAGTAATAAGTGAGGCAACAGCACTGGATTTAATCATTAAAATCAACTCATTTCCTAAGGGGCGTAATGCTACAATCATTGCTTGTGGAAGAATAACTCTAAAAAATGTGACAGAGTTGCTTAAACCTAAAGCTTTTGATGCTTCGCGTTGTCCAGTTGTTACGGATAGAAAACTTCCTTTAAAGATCTCAGATTGATAGGCAGCAGAATTGAGTGTAAAAATAAAAAGACAACAATACCACGCGTTTTGAAAAAACCACCATAGCCCCACTTGTTGCCAAAAACTGTTCATTGAACCAAGCCCATAATAAAAAAGAAAGAGTTGAGCTAATAAAGGAGAGCCACGGAAAAAATAGACATAAGCATTTGCAAAATATTGTAAAAATGTATTCTCTGATAGACGTGCAAAAGCGATAATCATACCAAGAAAAAGGCCTAGAGAACAAGAAATAGAAACAAGTTCAACAGTAACAATAAAGCCATTAATAAATTTGGGTCCATAATAACTTAAAAGATCAGGATTAAAAAGAAAATAAAGCCACTCAGGAATCATTGACTTAGCACCTTTTTATAGCCTATTTGAGTGTATGTTTCCAAATGGCGTAAGATTGCAGTAAAAACCGCTGAAAATAACAAATAGAGTAAGCATGCTACAAAATAAAATAGCATGGGTTTATTGGTAGCAGCGACAGCTAGATTCGTTTGTCGCATGAGGTCAACAAGCGCGATGGTAGAAACAAGGGATGTATCTTTCAGTAAAGTAAGCCAATTATTAGAAAGTCCTGGCAAGGCATTTCGGATGAGCTGAGGGAAGACAATACGAAAAAATGTGGTTGACCGTGAAAGTCCTAAAGCTTTAGCTGCTTCATATTGACCTTTATCAAAAATATTAAATGCTCCAAGCCAAACTTCACAAGAAAAAGCTGCAAGAACCATACTAAGGGCAAGAACACCAGCAACAAAAGCATTGATACTGAACATGATTTCAAAACTAAAATAGTCAAATAAATTTTGAATAAGGCTTTGTAATCCGTAGTAAACTAAAAACAAAGTTAAAAGCTCTGGTAGCCCACGAAATATCGTTGAAAAAAGGCGTGCCATAGCTTTGGCCATCTTAATATTGGATCGAATCATCACTGCATTGAGAAGCCCTAGAGGAAATCCTAGAAGTCCACAACATAATGCCAATGACAAAGTCATTCCTGCACTGGAAAGTATAACTGCTCCCCATCCACCATTGCTAAATGATAGCAATGCTAAATTTTCAATCATTCTTGTATTCCTCATGAAAGAGTTAGATAATATTTTTTAGCAATAACCAACGGGTTTCATTAAAATATCATATTGATATTTAATAAACATCACTTGTAAAATATTTTCTCATAATTTTTTCATAAGTTCCATCCAAACGGATTTCTTTTATAGCTTCATTGAACTTATTTTTAAGATCATTATTATTTTGACGGACTGCAATTGCAACAGGAAATCTTGTTTCTTCTAGAGTTCCCAAGAGGAGACAACAATCTTTTCCTTCATTTTTAAGCCAATTTAATGCTTGTAATTTATCAACAATGATCACATCAAGTCGATGATTTAAAAGATCACGATTCACTTCTATTGTGGAAGGATAGAGTTTTATTTTCACCTCTTCAGAGGCAAAATGATCTTCTGCATAGAAAGCTTGTGTTGTATTTGATTGCACACCAAGATTTTTACCTCTAAAGTCTTTTGTCGAGATTTCTTTAATTCCCGAAGCTTTGGTAACAATAACAGCCAGTGCTGTATCGTAGTAAGGATCTGTAAAGTCAATTTTTTGTAAACGCTCTTGTGTGAGAGAGAGGGAAGCAATGATAGCATCATATTTTTTTGCAATAAGTCCAGGGATCATTCCCTCGAAGTCTTGTGTAACAATAGTACACTCAACATTCATTTTTTTACAAAGTGCATAAGATATATCAATATCAAGTCCCTGCAATTTATTATTTGAGTCAATATAACTGAAGGGAGGATAGGTGCCTTCACTCGCAATTTTTAATGTTTTCGCATCAGCCAATTGGGTGAATAGTGCGGCGCTTATTATAAGAGCTCCTGCTAATAGTTTCATGATGTTCTCCTATTGGATAAGCGGGCAATATGAAATCATTATGTTTTTATAATCTGTAAGCTTTTTGGGAGCAATTCAAAAATTTATTGATGTTTATTTTAGATCATTATGTTGGGCATTATTGATAAAAAAGAATAAATATCTTATTGCTTGTATGATAGCTTAATTTTCACGAAATGATTGATTTGAATCATTTCATGAGTAAAAACTGAGGATTTTTTTTGAAAATAAGGCTATTAAATTTGAACATAAAAAAATTAGATTTTGATACGGTAAAAATACAACCTTATTGTTGTCATTAGATTCTACAAAATGTTTAGATCTCAAGGAGCAATTAAAAGTTATTTTGATAAATGTAAATTTTCTTATAAAAATGCCGAATTTCCAATTATACCTGCATGTTCAATAAAGAGTTAAAGATACCCCTTAAATATACAGATTGAGTTTTAATTCATAGTACTATCTAATTGATATCGAAAGTAAAATATTTTCTCATAATTTTCTCATAGGTTCCATCGGCGCGGATTTCTTCTATTGCTTTATTAAAACTGTTTTTAAGATCATTATTATTTTGACGGAGTGCAATTGCAATAGGAAAATTTGTTTCTTCTAGAGTTCCCAAGAGGAGACAGCAGTCTTTTCCTTCATTTTCAAGCCAATTTAATGCTTTTAATTTATCAAAGATGATGATATCAAGCCGATGGCTTAAAAGATCACGATTAACTTCTGTTGCTGTAGGATAAAGTTTGATATTAACTCCTTCAGAGGCATAATGATCTTCCGCATATGCAGCTTGTGTTGTATTTGATTGTACACCAAGGTTTTTACCTCTAAAGGCTTGTGTTGAGATTTCTTTAATTTCCGAATTTTTGGTAACGATAACAGCGAGTGCTGTGTTGTAGTAAGGATCTGTAAAATCAATTTTTTGTAAGCGCTCTTTTGTAGGAGAAAGGGAAGAAACGATAGCATCATATTTTTTGGCAAGAAGACCGGGAATCATCCCCTCAAAGTCTTGTGTGACAATAGTACATTCAACATTCATTTTTTTACAAAGCGCATAAGATATATCAATATCAAACCCTTGCAGTTTGTTATTTGAGTCAATATAACTAAATGGCGGATAAGAAGCATCGCTTGCAATTTTCAGCGTTTGAGAATTGGCCGATAGGGTAAACAGTGTCGCGCTTATTATAAGAGCTCCTGCTAATAATTTCATTATGTTCTCCTATTAGATAAGCTGGCAAATATGAAACCATCATGAATTTTTATAATCTGTAAGCTCTTTTGGAGCAATGTAAAAAATTTATCTGTGTTCATTTTGCTATCATTATGCTGAATATCATTATCAAAAAAATAATTTCTTTTTATAAAGTATGGGAATAAAAAATATAGGAAAGAAAGTCACCTCTTATTGGTTATAGGGTGATTTTTAATAATTTTATTTAAAAATCAATAATTTATCTTTAAAAGAAAAACTATCAACTTAAATACAAAGAAAATTTCAGCTTTTAACAGGACAAAATGTAAAAGTGTTTTTATTCTAATTAGAGAAGCACTTAATGTAAGCTTTTTGCAATTTTATCTGAAGAAGATAGAAAGAAAAATTCTGACATTGCTAGATTTTAATATGTAATAAGGCTTTTAAACATGGGGGAATGATAGGGAATACATTTCCATTAAAGATAATGAGGATTATAAGGTAAAATTTTCAATTTCTTTTTGCTAAATGTTTGGCTAATTTGCAGAAGAGTATTCTCAATTTCTTTACAGAGCTAAAACTTAGAATTTTTTAGTAAATTTTTATGATGATGTTATCTCTGTAGAAAGAGTTTTAAAATCACGTTTTATAAAAATTTTTAAAGGATGTTTTTTGATTACTCTCAATAAAGCTTCAGTAAATTGAAGCTTTATTGATTTCTTTTTTTAATTTGCACGTTCATCTATAGGAACATAGTCACGCATAGCATAGCCTGTGTAGAGTTGTCGAGGACGACCAATTTTTTGTGCAGGGTCTTCAATCATTTCTTTCCATTGTGCCACCCACCCGACACTGCGCGCCAATGCAAAAAGGACAGTAAACATTTCAGTTGGAAAACCTAGAGCTTTTAATGTAATGCCGGAATAGAAATCAACATTGGGATAAAGCTTTTTCTCAATAAAATATTCATCACTTAAGGCAATTCTTTCAAGCTCTATTGCAATATCAAGAAGAGGGTCATCTTGAATGTTGAGTTCTTTTAAAACTTTATGACAGGTTTTTTGCATGATTTTTGCACGTGGATCATAATTTTTATAGACACGGTGCCCAAAGCCCATAAGGCGGAAAGGATCATTTTTATCTTTTGCACGTGCAATAAATTCAGGAATTCTTTTAATAGAACCTATTTCTTGTAGCATTTTTAGGCATGCTTCATTGGCACCACCATGTGCTGGTCCCCAAAGGCATGCAACACCTGCTGCAATACAGGCAAACGGATTAGCACCTGAGGATCCAGCAAGACGTACCGTAGATGTAGAAGCATTTTGTTCATGATCTGCATGAAGGGTAAATATTTGATCCATCGCCCGAGCAAGCACAGGGTTTGTTTTATATTCTTCACAAGGAACAGCAAAACACATATGGAGGAAATTTGCAGCATAACTAAGATCATTACGTGGATAAACAAATGCTTGTCCAATACTGTATTTATAGGCCATAGCAGCAAGCGTTGGAACTTTTGAGATAAGACGAACAGAAGCAATCATTCTCTGGTGAGGATCTGTAATATCAATAGAGTCGTGATAGAACGCAGACATAGCGCCAAGGCAGGCAACCATGACGGCCATAGGATGAGAATCACGACGGAAGCCATGGAAGAAGCGTGCAAATTGTTCGTGGACCATGGTATGCTGCATAATACATCGATCAAATTCATTTTTTTCTTGCTGTGTTGGGAGTTCACCATAAAGTAAAAGATAACAACTTTCGAGAAAGTCTCCTTTTTCAGCCAATTGATCAATAGGATAACCACGATAAAGCAATATGCCTTTATCACCATCGATATAAGTAATTTTTGATTCACAAGAAGCTGTTGAAGTAAAACCAGGATCATAAGTAAAAATATCGGTTTTTTTATAGAGAGAAGCAATTTCAATGACTTCAGGTCCACTCGTGCCTTTACGCAAGGGAAGCTCTACTTTTTTATCATTCACAATAATATATGCGTTATTCTCAGACATTCGGTATTCCTTTCAGATCCTTCACTTCTAAAAATTAAGACTCTGCTTCATCAGAGTGGGGGATGTATAACTGAAGCTTTTCTTACTTATTTAAGGGTAGATTGCCTCTAAAAGTGAGTACATGCAATCTAAAAATATTTCCTTATTGATCATTATTACTCAATAAGAAATGTATTTCAATGATATAACATAAAAAACTCTTTTAGGGCGCGTTGAGATATCTGTATAGATCCTTATTTGAGGAAATATACTCAGTGCACATCATGGGCATATTGTTGTGATAAGTTGGTCCTTGATGCGATGAAGGGATTCATTGCGTCCTAATAAAATAAGAATATCCAAAACACCTGGTGATGTTGCACATCCTGTAAGAGCTGCGCGAAGTGGTTGGGCGATAGATCCAAATTTGAGATTCTGTGTTTGGACAAAAGAGCGAAGTGTTTCATCTAGAGTTTTGGTATCCCAAGAGGGGCACGCTTTCAGAGCAAGATAAAGATCGTTTAAAATGGTTCGTCCATTTTTATCTAAGAGCATTTGAGCTTTTTCATCAAGTTGTAAAGGTCGTTGCGTAAAAATGAAGGAGGCATTGTCAATCAGTTCGCACAGTGTTTTTGAACGTTCTTTCAAATGCGGGATTGCTTTTAAAAATTGAACACGGCGTTTTTCATCAAGTCTTTCAATAATTTGTGCTCCCCTATCGGTTTCTGGTAGAATATTAAGAGCGGCATCAAAAAGTTCTTGATCATTACTCATACGCATATAGTGTCCGTTGATGGAATCGAGCTTTTTGAGATCAAAACGAGCAGCACCTTTGTTAATATCCTCAATATCAAACCAAGAAATCATATCTTTAAGTGACATCAGTTCGTCATCACCATGACTCCAACCTAAACGGACAAGGTAATTGCGCAAAGCAGCAGGAAGATATCCCATTGTTCGGTAGGCATCAACACCGAGCGCACCATGTCGCTTTGATAATTTTGCACCGTTTTCACCATGGATAAGAGGAATATGGGCCATAACAGGAATGTCCCATCCCATTGCTTTAAAGATAATCGTTTGTCGGGCTGCGTTGGTAAGATGATCGTCACCACGTATAATATGTGTGATGCCCATATCATGATCATCAACGACAACAGCATGCATATAGGTAGGCGAACCATCAGAACGCAAAATAATGAAGTCATCGAGATCTTTATTAGGAAAACGGACATCACCTTGAACACGATCATGTACAATCGTTTCTCCATCTTGAGGGGCTTTGATGCGAATAACAGGCTTAACACCTTTAGGAGCTTCAGAACTATCATGGTCACGCCAACGTCCATCATAACGTGGTGGGCGCCCTTCTGAACGGGCTTTTTCACGCATTTCAGCTAACTCCTCAGGTGAAGCATAACAATAATATGCTTTGCCATTCTTGACCAACTGTTCAGCGATTTGGCGGTGACGTTCTGCTCGTTCGAATTGCGAAATAGGGGCGCCATCATAACTAAGACCCATCCAGTGCAAGCCATCTATAATGGCTTTTACAGCTGCTTCGGTTGAACGCTCTCGGTCTGTATCTTCAATTCGTAAAAGCATTTTTCCACCGGTATGTTTTGCATAAAGCCAATTAAAAAGAGCAGTACGAGCACCACCAATGTGAAGGAAGCCAGTGGGTGAAGGGGCAAAACGAGTAATAACAGACACGAATATTTTCCTTTAAACTAAGATATTACTTATGGAATTTTATAGAAAAGTCATGTTAGCATAAGTGATGGGGCGTGCAATAGCCGTATTGCGAGTTAAAGTGGGGGACTGATGTTTTATAAAAGTAAAGAGGGTTTATCCGAAAAATCTGTTACAGAAAGAAAAAAGCCATGTCAGATAGGGCAGAGTGTTTTTTCTAGGTATGATGATGCAAAGAACGGTAGCTATAATCAACAAAAACTTTTTTTATTGACACTCTTAAAAGAAGTAATCATTTTTTTTCGCAAATGGTTAGAAGATTGTATTAATAAAGAAGTTTCTTTTGGTATCCTTTTTTCGCTGATTTTAGTCTTTTTTGCCCTAGGAATCATTTTCTATTTTCATTTAGAGTGGGAACCAAGTTGGGGACAATTGGGGGCGTTGGTCAGTATTTTTCTGGGAATATTCTATGTTGCACGTTTTTATCGAAAAATATGGATTCCCGTGGGGTTTCTGTTTTGTATTATATTGGGTGTTTTAGCGGCAAAAATAGAAACGTGGCGTATTGCAACACCCATGCTAAGCAGTGACATTGTCACTACATTGACGGGAAGAATTGTTTCTATTGAGTCAGGTGCCAAAGGAGGATTTCGTTTAGTTTTGGATATTTTGAATACAGAAAATCCCGTATTACGCCATAGTCTTCATCGTGTTCGTTTATCGGCAAGATATTTGCCATCTGGCTTAGCGATTGGTGATGGATTGCATGGAAAAGTTAAGATTCGTGCATTCTCTGGGCCGGTGCGTCCAGGAGGCTACGATTTTAGTTTTCATAATTATTTTAAAAGAATTGGAGCACAAGGCGTTTATTTAGGAAAACCAAGAAAAATATCCGTTTCGCAGCCTGATGGAATATTCGCTATCATTCTACAGAAAATTGAAAATTTACGCACGAAGATGACACAAAGAATCCGTATAGCCCTTGAAGGAGAAAAGGGGAGTGTTGCAGCTGCCCTCATAACAGGGCAGCGTGCTGGTATTTCAAATGAGACAAATGAAGCATTACGTACAGCTGGATTAGCTCATATTTTATCAATATCAGGTTTACATATGGCGTTGTTAAGCTGCATAGTTCTTTTGAGTATCCGTAGTTTTTTAGCATTTTTTCCAGTTTTTTCTTCCTATTATTCCAGTAAAAAATTTGCTGCTATCGTTGCTTTTATGATAACAGCTTTTTATTTGTTATTGTCGGGCTTAGCAATATCAGCGCAAAGAAGTTTTGTGATGATTGCTGTTATGTTGGTTGCTATATTGTGTAATCGCTCTGCTATAACAATGCGTAATTTTTCCATTGCAGGGTTGATAACTCTAGCGATGACACCCCATGAAATATTAGGTCCTAGCTTTCAAATGTCCTTTTCTGCGACTGCTGCTTTGATCGCTTTTTTTGATTGGTGGAGTGGAAGGTCATTTTTTCGTAAAAGAAAAACAACTCCCTCTTATGTTGGAGGAGGAGTGATAAATTTTGTTTTCTTATCGATGCTTTCAACATGTGCTTCTTCCTTTGTTGCAGGGAGTGCAAGTGGAATTTATGCTGCTTATCATTTTTCTAATATGGCATCGTTGAGCATTATCAGTAATGCTTTTGCTTTGCCTGTCATCTCAATTTTTGTCATTCCCTTTGGATTAATCGCAGTTCTTGCAATGTTAGGAGGATTCGAATGGCTTCCTCTTCAAATTATGGGTTTTGGAGTTGATCTTGTAATAAAGATTGCACATGCTATCAAGGCTATTTCTCCTGATTTGAATCCTGGTTTTATGCCGTTATCAGCGTTAGTTTTATTGAGTATAGGCTTGGTTGGACTGACTTTTTGCAAAACACCCATCCGGCTCTTTTTTAGTTTGTTTATTTTGGCAGGTATTTCTATTTGTGTAATGCATTCACCTGTACAACTGATTATAGCAGATAATATGCGTCTCGTGGGCGTTATCCATGATAAAAAGTTATATATTGATCGTTACTATATTTCTAAGTTCACGACATCCATATGGAAAAAGTCATTTCGTGTGAAGGAAACGATTAAACCAACAAAATATGGTCCTTCGTTGCACGGACAATTTATTTGTGATTATCATGTATGTACATCTTTATTGGATAATGGATTAAAAGTGATCGTTTTACAGAGAGAAACAGGTCAATGTGTAGAGGCAGATATTCTCATTCAGACATTTGTGATGCATAATCCAACTTGTTACAAGAAGGCAAAAACAATATTTATACCTCAACAATTGTTATCACGAGGAAGCGTTATGATGACCAAAGGTGGAGATATTATTTGGTCTTCGCTAGGGTTTCATAGACCATGGAATATGCACAGACAGCGTTCATAAAAACATATAATCAGTCATATTTTGCTTCACATTTGGATAATGACAAAACAAAAAATAACAGAAGACTTTTCTCATAATATTTTACGGTATTTAAATTGGTAAGTTTATCAACGTCATTGAAATGAGATAATAATCTACAGTTTTCTAGAAATAGATGATTTTTTATATCTGATCATTTTAATTTTTTCAAAAAAATTGATATGTGCATTTTTGTGCATCCTATTGATAGCACAAAATAAATCAAAAATTCTTATTGAATGAGAAAAATGCTAACAAATATTCTCAAAGAAATAAAAAAGATAATTGTTGATTATTCTATTTTATTCTTATCATATATTTCTATAACGAGTAACATCTCTTCAAGCAAAAGATGATGGTCAATTTAAATAGATTGCGTCAAGAGGTTATCTTTTATTATCATTATTATCGGTGGTAATAGGGGTGATAAATGCTGCTTATACGGATAGAAGGCAAAGTCATTCATGAATGTTCAGCAGTTAAAAAAAATGGCAGCTATTAAAGCGCTTGAGTTTGTGGAAGATGGTATGCGGCTTGGAATCGGATCTGGTTCGACAGTCAATGAATTTATTCGTCTTCTAGGTGAGCGTGTTGCGGATGGTTTGCGGGTGACTGGTGTTGCTACTTCAAAATATTCTGAACAACTCTGTCATAAGTTTGGAGTGCCTGTTAGCACTTTAGAACAAATACCTGAGCTGGATCTTGATATTGACGGAGCAGATGAAATTGGTCCTGAGATGATGCTCATTAAAGGGGGAGGGGGAGCATTGTTGTATGAAAAAATTGTAGCGTCGGCATCTCGTGCAATGCTTGTCATTGCGGATGAAACAAAGGTGGTAAAAAGACTTGGTGCTTTTGCACTACCAATTGAAGTTAATCCATTTGGTATCCACACAACATGCAGAGCCATTGAAAAAGTTGCTGATGATTTAGGGCTTTCTGGAAAAATTGCATTGCGAATGAATGGAAAAAATCCTTTTGAAACAGATGGTGGCCATTTTATTCTTGATGCATTTTGGGGCTGCATTTTGCAACCAAAACCATTATCGGATGCACTTCTTGCTATTCCTGGTGTTGTTGAGCATGGACTTTTTTTGGGGTTGGCTTCACGTGCAATTGTCGCTATGGCTGATGGTCAAACAAAAATTTTAGAATCTTTTGATTTTAGAGAAGACAGTTTCATGACGATATGTTAGCACAGTAAAAAAGGGTCTTAAAGATTTTAGGTAGAATAACGAATTAAAATTATAATTAGCGATCGGGGTAATCATTAAATGAAAATAATATTTTCTTTTCAGCGTTTTGTCGTATATTTGGGTGTAGTTGTCGTTTTTGTTGTGAATATTGGAATGGCTTATGCACAAGGTGTGAGCGATCAACATTTAGATTCAGCTAGAAAAGCTATAAGTGCCATTCACGCAACGGATCAGTTTGATAGTTTTTTACCAAATGCGGTAGAAGATCTTAAAACTGTACTGATGAGGGATGATCCAAACTTGGCAGCGGATATTTCTGATATTGTTGATAAGCACGCACTTGCTTTAATTAAAAGGCGCTCTGATCTAGAAAAAGAGATTGCTCATGTATATGCAAAATATTTTACTCAAAAAGAGCTTGATGCAATAACAACATTTTATAATTCTGATACCGGTAAAAAGTTTTTGACAGAAGTTCCCAATATCGCACGTGATTCTTACTCAGCATTTGATATATGGCGTACTGCTTTTATGCAGGATCTTGTAGAAAATGTGAGAAAAGAGATGTCTGAAACACTTAATTTGAATAATTCTACGATGCCTACAAATGTGCCTATAAAATCAGAATCTTCAGGAAATAAAAAATAGCTTGATTGATATCATGACAACCAATGGGCAATTTCTGATTTTTAAAATAGCGGCGGTTTTCCCGCCGTTTTAAATGTTTTAATGAGAATAAGTCCTTTTAGAATGCTGCTTTATAAAAAAGGCTTCTTCAAAAGAAAAAAAGACTTTCATTTGATAATAAAAGATCTTAGCCTACTCTTGCAGATGTATAAGAAGGAATAATTCGTGGGCTCTTTTGACTTTGATTTATTTGTTATTGGAAGTGGTTCTGGTGGAGTGCGTGCAGCACGGCTTGCTGGAGGTCTTGGCAAGCGGGTCGCTATAGCAGAGGAATATCGTATAGGGGGCACTTGTGTTATTCGTGGCTGTGTTCCCAAAAAACTTTATGTTTATGCATCACAATATGTAAAAGAATTTAAGAAAAGTGTTGGTTTTGGGTGGAAATATGCGGATCCAATTTTTAGTTGGGAAAAGTTGGTTGCAGCTAAAAATAAAGAAATATCAAGGTTAGAAGGGCTGTATCGTAAGGGATTAGAGAATAACAATGTGCATATTTATGAAAGTCGTGCTACTTTTGTAGATGATCACACATTAGAGCTTTCTGCCACGGGTGAGCGGGTCAGTGCAGAAAAAATTTTGATTGCAACAGGGGCAAAAGTTGCACCAAATACGTCCATAGAAGGCGGTGGATTTTGCCTCACTTCTAATGAGATTTTTGACCTTGATCAACTCCCAAAATCAATAGTCATTGTTGGTGGAGGGTATATTGGTGTTGAATTTGCTAATATTTTTCATGAATTAGGTGTAAAAACAACACTCCTTCATCGTGGTGATTTAATCCTTCGTGGTTTTGATCATGATTTGCGGCAATTGCTCAGCGATGAAATGACTGAAAAAGGGATTTCTATTCTCTATGGTGTAACAATTTCTAAAGTGCAGGCTGCAGAAAATTGTTATGAAGTTATTTTATCAAATGGGAAAATAATCAGAGCCGATCAGATTATGTTGGCTACGGGGCGTGTACCAAATACAATGGGTTTAAGACTTGAGCGGGCAGGTGTTAAGGTGAATGAATTTGGTGCAGTTGTTGTTGATGAGAAAATGACAACAAATATCCCCCATATTTGGGCTGTTGGTGATGTAACAGGTCATATTCAATTAACACCTGTTGCGATTCATGATGCAATGTGTTTTGTTAAGACAGCATTTGAGAATATTCCAACAACACCTGATTATGATTTAATTACAACAGCAGTTTTTTCACAGCCAGAGATTGGAACGGTTGGTCTTTCAGAAGAGGAGGCGGTAAAGCGTTATAAGCGTCTTGAAATTTATCGTACAGTTTTTCGTCCTATGCGTAATGTTCTTTCTGGTAGTTCAGAGAAAATGCTTATGAAACTCATTGTTGATGGTGAAAGCCGTATTGTTGTGGGCGCTCATATTTTAGGGGAAAACGCTGGTGAGATGGCACAGCTTATTGGGATAGCTCTCAAAGGAAAGCTGACGAAGGATATCTTTGATGAAACGATGGCAGTGCATCCAACGATGGCAGAAGAATTGGTAACGATGTATAAACCAAGTTATATATATGAAAATGGGAAGAAAATAGAAAGTTAAACAGCATATATTGCGGTAAAAAGCTTTTGATATGCCAATCTGTAAGATTAATCTTTAGAGAGAGTGTAATGATAAAAGAATGGGCACCTGACTCTTGGAGAACAAGGCCAATTAAACAAGTTCCGACTTATCCGGATAAGTCTATGTTAGAAGATGTTGAGCGAAAACTGAGAAGGTATCCTCCTTTAGTTTTTGCCGGTGAAGCACGTGATTTAAAAAATGAATTAGCAGCCGTTGCGAAAGGCCAAGCTTTTTTATTGCAAGGTGGTGATTGTGCCGAAAGCTTTGCAGAACATGAAGCTGATAATATTCGTGATTTTTTTCGTGTATTTTTGCAAATGGCGATTGTTTTGACCTTTGGTAGTTCTAAACCGGTTGTTAAAATTGGTCGTATTGCTGGTCAATTTGCAAAGCCTCGCTCTTCTGATATTGAAAGAAAAGAGGGAGTTGAATTTCCTGCTTATCGTGGGGATATTATTAATGGCATTGAATTTGAAGCAGGTTCTCGTATTCCAGATCCGCAACGGATGTCTATGGCTTATCGCCAATCTGCGGCAACACTTAATCTATTGCGTGCTTTTTCACAAGGTGGCTATGCTAATTTAGAAAATGTTCACACATGGATGTTGAGTTTTGTTTCTAACAGTCCGCAGGGAGAACGTTATGAATTATTGGCAGAGCGTATTTCTGAAGCAATTGATTTTATGCGTTCTATAGGGATTACATCCAAAACACATTCTTCATTGCGTGAAACATCTTTTTATACCAGTCATGAAGCACTGTTGCTTGGTTATGAAGAGGCTTTGACTCGGATTGATTCAACTTCAGGAAATTGGTATGCAACATCTGGTCATATGTTATGGATTGGTGACCGTACGCGTCAGATTGACCATGCTCACGTTGAATATTGTCGCGGCATTAAGAATCCTATAGGATTAAAATGTGGTCCTTCCATTGAGTCTGATGAGCTTTTAAAATTAATTGATATTTTAAATCCTGAAAACGAGCTGGGGCGGCTTACTCTCATTACGCGCTTTGGTTATGATAAAGTTGAAAGTTATCTGCCTAAACTCATCCGTGCCGTTGAACGCGAGAAGCGTGCGGTTATATGGTCATGTGATCCAATGCATGGCAATACAATTACTGCCAATGGTTATAAGACGCGTCCCTTTGATTATGTTTTAAAAGAAGTAGAGAATTTTTTTGCAGTGCATCGTGGAGAGGGAACTTATCCAGGAGGCATTCATATTGAGATGACAGGTCGTGATGTTACTGAATGTACAGGAGGGGCACATGCCATTTCTGTGGACGATTTATCTGATCGTTATCATACGCAATGTGATCCACGGTTAAATGCAGATCAAGCGTTAGAATTGGCTTTTCTTGTTGCTGAACTCCTTAAAAAAAATCGCGTGACTGACTCGTTAGCAATTGCTGCTGGGGGGTAGGCAAAAATTTGCCTAATATTTTTTAGGTCATTATGGCAGAAGAGAATTTTTAAAAATGATATTTCCGATGATGAAGAATAAAGTTGTGGTTACTAAACTGATGAAATGATACAAAGGCTTATGAAAAATAATTTTCGGGTATCAATTGCTCAATTAAATCCTATTGTCGGTGATATTGAGGGGAATTTTTCTTTAGCTGTCATGGCGCATCAAAAGGCCAAAGAAGAGGGGGCAGATCTTGTTTTATTCACGGAACTTTTTATAAGCGCTTATTCGCCGGAAGATCTTGTTCTAAAACCTGCTTTTACAAAAACATGTGAAGAGACTGTTGAGAAATTAGCAAAGATAACCGTAGGCGGACCAGGAATTGTCATTGGACTTCCATTAAGACGCAATGGCAATATTTACAACGGTGTCATGCTTCTTGATGAAGGGAGAGTCATTGCCGAATGTTTGAAGTTTGATTTACCTAATTATGCTGAATTTGATGAAAAGCGTTTATTTTCTTCAGGTCCACGTCCTCAGCCTATTGTCTATCATGGAATTAAATTAGGAATAGTCATTTGTGAGGATCTTTGGAATGATTCCTCTCTTAGTACAGAGCTTAAAGATAAAGGAGCGGAAATTATTCTTGTCCTTAACGGATCTCCTTATTATCGTAATAAAACATTAAAACGTATAGACGTTGTTCATACACAGGCTCTACAATCTGGAGTGCCAATTATCTACGCTAATCAAGTAGGTGGTCAAGATGAGCTCGTTTTTGATGGTGGGTCTTTTGCCTTGAATGGACAAGGCAAAAAGATATTTCAAATGAAACACTTTGATAGCCATATTGCTTTAAGCCATTGGCAAAAAACAACGACGGGATGGCACTGTATTTCAGGTCCTAATGAAAGTCTTCTCAATGGATTAGCGGCTGATTATCAAGCTTGTGTTTTGGGGTTGAAAGATTACGTTAATAAAAACGGCTTTAAGGATGTTATTCTTGGTCTTTCAGGAGGAATTGATTCAGCCCTGTGTACGGCAATGGCGGTGGATGCTCTTGGTGCTGAGAGGGTTCGCACCATTATGATGCCCTATCATTATACTTCGCAAGAATCATTAAAAGATGCCAAAGAATGTGCTGATCTTTTGGGATGTCGTTATGAAATCATACCGATTGCACAACCTGTTGAGGCTTTTTTAAAGACAATGGCACCTGTTTTTTCAGGGTTACCCTCTGACGTCACAGAGGAAAATCTTCAAAGTCGTATACGCGGTACACTTTTAATGGCGCTTTCAAATAAATTCGGCTCAATGGTGGTAACGACAGGCAATAAGTCAGAAATGGCTGTGGGATATGCAACACTGTATGGGGATATGAATGGCGGGTTTAATCCTCTTAAAGATATTTATAAAATGCAGGTTTATGCATTAGCGGAGTGGCGCAATAAAAATCACTTGCACAATTTGAGAGGACCAGAAGGAATGATCATTCCATCCAATATTATAGAAAAAGCACCCTCTGCAGAGCTGCGGGAAAATCAAAAAGATGAAGATTCTCTTCCGCCTTATCCTATTTTAGATGATATATTACAATCTCTTGTAGAAAATGACATGAGTATTTGTGATATTGTTAAACGTGGACATTCACGAGAAACTGTTGCGAAAGTTGAACAGCTTCTTTATGGTGCCGAATATAAAAGGCGTCAATCTGCGCCTGGTGTAAAAATCAGTTACAAAAATTTCGGACGCGATCGTCGCTATCCTATAGTCAATCATTTTCGCGATAAAAATTGAGTGTTATTTTATGGTTAAAGTTCGTTTTGCTCCCTCTCCAACAGGTTATATTCATATTGGCAATATCCGTATTGCGCTTTTCAACTGGCTTTATGCGCAAGCGTATAAGGGAGAATTTATTTTACGCTATGATGATACAGATATTGAACGTTCTAAACAAGAATATATCGATGCTATTGCTGTTGACCTTGAATGGCTTGGTATTCAACCAGATGCAATTTATTACCAATCCAAGCGATTTAATCGATATGATGAAGTGGCAGAAATTCTCAAACAACGTGGCCTTCTTTATCCTTGTTATGAGACAACAGAGGAATTAGAGCGGCGTCGTAAAATCCAGCTTTCACGCAAATTGCCTCCTGTTTATGACCGTGCAGCATTGAAGTTGACAACAGAAGAGAGAAAAAACTTTGAATCACAAGGTCGTAAACCCCATTGGCGTTTTCTTCTTCCTAATTTTGAAAGTGATCCTTTACACACAAAGCGAACAGAAGTTTACTGGAATGATGCAATAAAGGGAAAGCAGACGATTGATTTAGCTTCTCTTTCAGATCCTGTTCTTATTCGTGAAGATGGAACCTATCTTTATACATTGCCGTCTATTGTTGATGATGTAGATATGGCTATTACGCATATTATTCGTGGGGATGATCATATTACAAATACAGGCGCTCAAATTGCTCTTTTTAAAGCTCTTAATGCAGAATTACCGGTTTTTGCTCATACCAATTTATTGGCGACAGTTTTAGGAAAAGGATTTTCAAAACGTAATAATGATCTTTCTATTCGTTCTCTACGGGAAGAAGGATTTGAATCTATAGCTGTTCAATGCCTTGCCGTTTTGATTGGGACATCGCAAAATGTGCATCCCTATCCCAATCAAGCTGCGCTTTTAGAGCATTTTAATCTCCAAGATACGTCAAGATCCGTTGCAAAATTTGATATTGCTGATCTTCTTGCTTTGAATAGTCATCTTGTCCATGAGTTAACCTATGAGGAAGTAAAAATGCACCTTAAAAAACTTTCTATTGAGGGAGATAAGGCGGAATATTTCTGGAACGCGATAAGAAGCAATATTAATAAAGTCAATGAGGCTGTTTTTTGGTGGAAAATCATTCATGATGAACAGAATTTTGATACAGTAGCACTAGAGGATCGTGCTTTTGTGCACCAATCACTCGATTTCTTACCTGAAGGTGCTTTGAATGAGGAAAGTTGGAAAATTTGGACAACAGCATTAAAAGAAAAAACAGGTCGAAAAGGAAAAGCTTTATTTATGCCATTACGTCAGGCACTTACGGGCATGGATCATGGACCTGAAATGGGAAAAATTTTGCAGCTTTTAGGGCGTGAAAAGGTAACGGAAAGGCTCTCTAGGAAATAAGAGCGGATTTTTTAAAAGTATTTCGTTCATTTCACTCTAAAAGAGAGTAGAGAACGGGTTTATTTACATGTTTTTATAAGCATGAAAGCAGGAATATCATCACCAAATCCAATAGGTGTGTAATTCTTATTTTTTCGTGAGCGTTGTTGCTCAGATGGCTTCTCCTTATTATTTGCATTTTTGATATATTCTGTTTTATTCTCTTCTACAGATTTTTTAGTGTGAGCAACAGTCTCTTTTGGAGCAGTTTTCTTTGATGGTTTTGAAGATTTTTTCTTTACAACAATATCTTCTGTTTGATCATCGGCTATTAAAGTTGAGAGATCTCCATTGAGCCATTCAATTTTTTCATTACTCATTTCCTCGATGGCATTGATATATTTTTGATCAGCTTTTGTAACGATTGTAAAGGCTTTTCCGCTACGATTTGCACGCCCTGTACGACCAATTCGATGGATATAGTCTTCAGCATGTGTAGGAACATCATAGTTAAATACATGACTTACAGCTGGAATATCGAGTCCACGGGCAGCAACATCAGAAGCAACAAGAAGTGTAAGTTTATTATTTTTAAAATCAGCTAGGGTGTTCATGCGCGAATATTGGTCCATATCTCCATGAAGTGCCCCTACATTAAAGTTATGTTTGATGAGCGATCTAAAAAGTTCAGAAATATCTCTCTTTCGATTACAGAAAATGATTGCATTTTGAAGCTCTGCACCTTCATTTTGGATAAGTTCTCGTAAAACCGCTCTTTTATCCCATGATTTATTTCCAGATTTGACAAGCCGTTGTGTAATTGTGGTAGCTGTTGAGGAAGCTTTTGTAACTTCAACAGATACGGGAGAATGTAAAAATTGTTTCGTTAGCTTTGTAATTTCTGGCGCCATTGTTGCAGAAAAGAACAAAGTTTGACGCGTAAAAGGGGTTAGTTTACAGATGCGTTCAATATCAGGAATAAAGCCCATATCCAACATGCGATCAGCTTCATCAATCACAAGGATTTCAACGCCCATCAGGAGCAGTTTACCGCGCTCGCAATGATCAAGAAGGCGCCCTGGTGTTGCTATAAGAACATCAGCTCCCCGTTCAAGTTTGCGATCTTGGAGTTCAAAAGAAACGCCACCAATCAAAAGAGCAACATTTAAACGATGATTTATGCCGTATTTATCGAAATTTTCTTCAACTTGAGCTGCAATTTCTCTTGTTGGTTCTAAGATAAGCGTACGGGGCATTCGTGCTCTTGCACGACCTTTTTCAAGGAGAGTGAGCATAGGCAATACGAAAGAGGCGGTTTTACCTGTTCCCGTTTGGGCGATTCCTAAAACGTCTTTTCTTTGAAGGACATGCGGAATTGTTTCACTTTGAATAGGTGTCGGAGCTGTATACCCCGCTGATTTCACCGCATTAATAACCTTTGCGGAAAGACCTAAATCATCAAAACTGTTTAAAGATGGTATCATTTTTTTATCAACTGCTCTGTGATTTTAACTGCGCTATCTAATGATGATTATAACCAATATTTTACACTCTTTAAAAGTGTTAAGATGTTTTCACAAAAAAAACTAACTATAACAATCATATACATATAAAACGCATAATACAATCATTAATAGCGAAATTGTTCTGATAAAATGCGCTCATCCCATGAATGATTTGAGTCAAAAAGGATTGAAGCTGTTACTTCTGTTGCCATTGAAATAGTAACTGAATGGACAGATTTAACTTCAATATTATCTGCAGCAGCGTTTACAGGGCGTTTGTCAGGTTCAAGCATATCAAAGCGCACTGTTACTGTATCGGGAAGCAAAGCTCCATGCCAACGCCGAGGGCGAAAAGGGCTAACGGGAGTGAGGGCCATAAGGGGAGCCATAAGAGGTAAGATAGGTCCTTGTGCTGATAAATTATAGGCGGTTGATCCAGCTGGTGTAGCGACGAGGACACCATCACAACTTAATTGTTCCATGCGTACGTTGTTATCAATGGTGATGCGAATTTTTGCCGCTTGATAAGATTGCCGAAAGAGGGATACTTCATTAATTGCAAGCGCCTCGATAGAATCTTGACATTCAGATTTTGCAATCATGCGCAGGGGATGGATTTCTTTTTTATGTGCGGCAGCAATACGATTGGGCAATTTTTTTTCATGAAATTCATTCATAAGAAACCCTACAGAACCTTGATTCATACCATAAATAGGTTTGCCTGTGTTCATGACATCTCGTACGGTTTGTAACATTGTCCCATCACCACCGATTGCAACAACAATATCAGTTTCTTCCAGAGAAGAATGACCATAAACGGAAATTAATTTATGGGTAGCTTTGATAGCCTCCTCAGTTTCTGCGGAAATAAAATGAAAGCGACTTGGTAATGTAGCCATTTAAAAATTATCCTGATACTTATAATTTATGTTGTAACTTATTTTTGAGAGTTTTGAAGTTGTAATAAAAGCTCTTTTTATAATAAAAAGAGCATTGAATAAAGAGAAGTTATTTCAAGGTAAAGTATCATTAAAAAGTAAAAGGAATGCGTTGTTAGATAAATTACAAACGAGTAATTTTTTTATTAGAATGATAATTTAGCATTGAAGCTAAGAGTATGATTAGTTAAAAGACCATAACTGATTTTAATAATCAGTGTGAAGCACCCGTAGCTCAGCTGGATAGAGCGCTGCCCTCCGAAGGCAGAGGTCACAGATTCGAATTCTGTCGGGTGCACCAAATTCTTCAACTTCATATCATCCTAAATAACAAGATTACCTAAAAAGAAGCCAATTTCCTCTTTTATGAAAATGGTTATTTGAGTTGTTTATTAAGTTTTGCAGCGAATAAGCAAATGATTTTAAGAGAAGTAAAATTTACGGCTGCGTATATAATTTTTCGGTTAGTCATTTTGAATATCGAGATAAAAAAGCAAGGTTATCTAAATATGCTTTCAATTTAACTATAAACATTTAAAAAGTACATTTAATTCAATATGTTATTGTACAACTGATCTGGCGATGTTGATAGTAGATCGCTAAATATATTGTTTTGAGCATTAAAATAGATAGCTAAATTTGCTTTTATTCTATTTTTGGAGTTAAAGGCTGTTATGGTGATATGGAACGCAGATGAGGAATATCACCAGTTAAAGGAATAATAAGGGGGAAAAAACAACCGTCAAGATTTGAATTGTTTCAAAATGCTGTATTCGATATGGTTTTGATATGGGTATCTGGTGATTTCTCTATACACCAATACTGCCAGTTATGTTGGATGAAGGATTGTTTAGCTTTAATCAACTTTCTTATATACCGAACACTAATTATGGTGGTTATTTAGTTGGGAGTATGTTCTTTACGTTTGGCAGTAATTGGGATTATATCTCGTGCTCCTCGCATACTATCTTGTGCAGCTATAGTAATGAGTGCCCTTAATTATTTTCATGGCGTTAACACTTAGTCCTTTTGATCCGTTTTGCTGCTGGTGTTGCGAGTGTAGCAATGATGGTTTTGGGTTCTATTATGGTCATGCAGCATAGCCATATGGGCGGATTATTGCTTCGCTTTATGCAGGTGTAGGAGTTGGTATTCTACTACTAGGTAATGAATATGTTATTATTAGTTGAACAGAGCGCTTGATGCAACAAACATTTGGTTTGGAGCTGGCTTAATGTCTGTTCAAAACTTTTAAAAACATACAGGTTTAATTATGATAACTATATCAAAAAACACCTCCGTTATTTCTTTCATTGCAAATGAAACCGCTCCTGTTAATCAGAAAAAACCATCCAAAATATGAATAGATCAATCAAATGGATTTCGTGACTGGTCATGTATATATATATTATCGCATTCGTGCTTTAAACGATTTTGGTGATGTAAAAAAAGGCGATCTGGATGCTTTTATTGAAAATGAAAGCAATCTCTCTCATGATGGTAATTGCTGGGTTGCTGATAATGTCTGTGTTGTAAAATCTGGTTGTGTTTATGAAAATATAAGGGGCTATGGCAATGCTGCCATTGGTGGCTATGTGTATGGCAATACCCTTATATGTGATAAAACCCATGTGTATTTTGGTGTTCATGTTTATGACAATGCTCATCTTTCTTATAACGTTTGAGTTTATCATTAAGCGCGGGTTTATGGGAATGCAAAATTATCCGGTAGTGCACGTATTCATAGCAATGCCGCAGTTTATGATCATGCGGTTGTTAGGCAAGGTTTACGGCAATGCTAGCGTGGGGTGTCATACTAAGGTCTCTACGGCTCTGTTTATGGCAATGCCAAGATCTCCCTGACTATATCGTGATTAGAGGTAATGTATATGGCAATGCAAGAATAAAAAGACATAGCGATTTATATTCGGTTCCCATAAATTGTGAGGTTTATGAAAGCAATAACGTTATCAAGATTGATAAACAGAATAAATGACAGATGTAGGGGCGCTTTTTTGATGGTTATAAACGCATCATAAAAGAAAGCTGTGCCATTGATATGACGCTGCTTGTAAATAGAGGTGCTACAGATCATACAAAAGAAATCAATAATGAATGCATGTATACAAAACGTATCATATTGCAAACGCTCTATTCTATTGATTAAAACTGATCAAAAGGAACGTAAATGACAGATATGATCTTTAATCACTCATTTGAATTACAGAACCTATAAACACTTTATGTATGGCTATAAAGCGTATTAAGAATAACGCTCGCATTTTTGAAGTGGTCATTTGACACAAAGTACATTATCAAAATGTCTCAATGCTTGGTAGGTTCATATCAAGACTCTCAAGAGAAAATGCGTATTAAGTGAATATTTGTAACAAAACCCGTTGTTTACATTTACGAACATTGGTTTTTAAAAGTAGCTTTTCATAAGATAATAAACAACCGCTTTTTATAAAATCTAAGGCTTTTAAACTGTTATAAATCTAGGTTTCAAACGTATTTATAGAGATATCATTTTATGTCTCTAAACGTTTAAACGTTCATTTAGTGAGGTTCTCATAAGCGTATTTTCACTTTGCATTTAAACTTAATTTCTCTGCAAATAAGCCGGTCCATATTTGGGCTGGCAAAATTAATCAGCCCAAATTTGAGCTCGTTAACTTTAGAGTAGAGCAGTCTTTAATATTGTCGCTTTTGACTCAAAATTGAGTAAAACACCATGCCTTTGTAATATGATTGCAATCCTTTTGAAATTTATCTACTTATCTTTATCTTAATAAGTATACTCAAATTTGAGGGGACTTCATTTGGTTTCGTATTTTTAAACTGTAACTTTTAAAACGTTTTTTGCTTGTTTGCCTGCGTTATATCATTAAAAATCTTTTGATTTCTACGACATAACATTATCAATTTCATTACCTGTTGTGATGATAATATCTATATAATGTCTGCTTATTATTGACTAACTTTTTAGTAAGCGGCGCTTTAAAATCGACTTGTCTTTAAATCCTTTTATGTGCCCTTAATGAATTAAAACCTATTCTATGATAGTTTCAAATGATTATTTCTTTTAAGGTTTAGCTCAAAAAAAGAGTAAACCCCATACCATTCTTTAAACGCATGCAATTTATGTTATCGATAATTTCAAACGATTACGTTTTTAATAATGCGATTTGTGTGTGATAAAAACGTATCATAAAATTTATGAACTGTTATGAATGATAGCTGCGTTCACTTCATTTGAATGTTTACATGCGTTTTATGGTCTATCCATACATGGTAATTGTTTATGAAAAATGGTTAATTAAATCACGTATAAAAGTGTAGATTTTAAATGGGATTCATATAGAATAATTGCACACAACCTATTGACTTTATTATATTTTTTTAGGGAATAAGATTCCATCTCGTTTAGACGTTGCAAAAGAAATCACCAAAGACCTTATTGATAAGATTCTTCTCTTACACGGCGTTATCACTTTTGTTTGCAAAAATCTGCTTTGCTTTTGACTTTTGATATGGATACAACCTCTTTTGAGGTAGAGCAAAGAATTTTTTAATCATGGAGAGTGCAACAGTGTTCTTCAAAAATCTTGATTGGTCTGTTGAAAAAATTAAAGAGTTAGATAATTATTCAGCATGTTATCAACTCCCAGATTGTGAAGTACAAATTCTTTATAATGACGCAATTATCAAAGATTATTCGCAATTTGATGTTGGAGTTTCGATTAGTACTGGTATTTTAGCTGCTGCCTGTATGGTAATTGATCCCTATCAATTCTCAGCACTTACAAGATCTACAACTTGATTTTTATAAAAAGGGGTTGAGAGTTTGTGAAGAAGGAATATATGCAGATTGGTTGGAATTAAGCTTGATTATGTCTTGAAATAGGCGATAGAAAAAATTGATCTTCATAAATGCTTTTATTCCAGATATGGAGCACCACCTTGGCGATAGAGTGAAGTTGGAGGCACATAAAGGTTATTCAAGGTATATGATGCAGATTATAGCTTACTTCATATTGGTGCACTGGCTTTATTGGGTGATGTTGCAACCTTACAATCTTATTATCAAAGTTTCGGTGCAGAGGATCATTTAGGCTTTGATGAAAATACCCAACAGCTTCATTTTGAATGTGCATTGGCTTTAGTCAAAGAAGTAGTCAAATCTAAGCAACACAGCTACGCTTTCATTGCAAAAGTAGTAAAAAATATGAACCATCTGGAAGAAAAACAAAGTTCTTAATAAGGGCCTTTCCAGAGAGGTGGAGTTTCATTCTTGCAAGGAAAAAAATAGCTAAATTTATCGAAACAAAAGCTAAGGAATAGCTCCTTAAGAAATATCAAGAAGATCTAAAAAGATTATAGGAGCCAGAGTCTGGTTTAAAGATGCCATCATCAGTTGAGTGAACTCAACAATGGTGGAGTTTTATCCATTGGCGGAAATCTGATGTTTGAAAGAGGCTTTCTTGATGTGAAGGTAATATTGTAATAAATAATTATTATAAATCAATATATTGTATATATTCATTGTTTTGAGATTAATGACCATTGACAAATAATTTTGCACCATTTTCTCTCTCCCAGCTTTTCGTCAATCATCAATGAAAATTTTTTATAATGGAAAGTTCATTGATAATATAACTTTTGTATGTCATTATTTTACGCTTAAAAAAATATAAAAATAATGAAATGCAATTGAGTTATCAACTGCTTATTCTTTTCAATTTTTAATCATAAAAAAATCTTTTTATTCATTTTGCTTGTAAAAAGAACTAGCTTTTTTCTGGTGATACAAGTGGAGAAATAAGGATTTTAGATATGTTTCTGCGTTCCATTTCAATCACTTTAAAGTGTAAACCATCAGTTTCAAAGCTTTCTCCCTCATTTGGTAAATGACCAAACTGCCAAAGCATAAAGCCTGCCAGAGTCGTATAACGATCTGCTTCATCCACAAGGTTACGCCCAAGATAACCACTTAAACGGCGGATATCAGCATATCCCTCAACAAGAAGACTGCCATTTTCAAGTTGTTCTGCGATCATGAGTTCTTCATCGTCATCAGGAAAGTCTCCTGCAATAGCTTCAAGAATATCGGTTGGTGTTGCAATTCCTTCAAAAGATCCATGCTCATCAACAATAATTGCAAGCTGAATCGAAGAATGACGTAATTGCTCCATCAATCGTAAAACACTTGTATTTTCATGAACAACGAGGGGTTCTCGCATAGCTTTTTTCCAATTAATCTTTTTCCCCTCAGCCAAATTCAAAAGAAGATCTTTTGTCAACGCAACGCCAACAAATTCATCCACTTTTTCACGCGCAAGAATTAAGCGGCTATGTTTAACCTTTTGTAATTCTTCACGCATTTCATTTTCATCAGCATTTAAATCTAACCACTCAATCTCATTACGCGGCGACATGATAGAGCGAACAGGGCGATCAGCTAAATCGAGAACACCACGAATCATCTCCTTTTCTTCTGGTCTAAACAACTCAGAAGCTGCGGCCTGTTCAGCAATAACATCTACAGTCTCAGCAAGGTGACTATCTTTGCTTCCTCCTCCTAAGAGCCTCAAAACAGCATCAGCTGTTCTACTGCGTAGATCATTCGTTTTAATCATTTTTTCACGGTTACGACGTCCAATTTGATTAAAAGCTTCGATGAGAACAGAAAAACCAATAGCAGCATACAAATACCCTTTTGGAATATGAAAACCAAATCCTTCAACAATGAGAGTAAAACCAATCATCATCAAAAAACCAAGACAAAGGATTACAATAGTGGGATGACGATTAATAAAACGCATAAGAGCACCAGATCCGCACATCATTACTCCCATAGCAGCTATGACTGCGATATACATAACTGCTGCCTGCTCTTTTGCAATCATACCTGTTGCGGTAATAATACTGTCTAGTGAAAAAACGGCATCCAGCACCACGACTTGGACGATTACTTGCCAAAAAACAGCATAACCAACGCCTGTTTTTCTTTCATGTGATACTCCTTCTAACCTTTCATGTAATTCTAGCGTTCCCTTTGCGAGCAAAAAGGCTCCACCACCGATTAAAATAAAGCTATGCCAACTAAATACAAAAGATGAAAGTGAAAGAATGACCCTATCGAGTCTCATAACCCATCCAATAACGGTAAGAAGGAAAAGCCGCATAATTAATGCTAAAGTAAGACCTATAAAGCGTGCGCGGTCACGCAAATGCAGTGGCAATTTTTCAGCTAAAATTGCAATAAAGATAAGGTTATCTATTCCTAAAACAATTTCGAGAAAAACCAGCGTGATCAAACCAAACCACGCATGGGGATCAGTGATCCATTCCATCATTCCTTACCTTTTAGAAGCTTAAAAGCGCGCGATTGACAAAAAAAATTCATAGTCTTTTATTCGTATATTGGATCATGAACATTGAATGTAAAAAACTTATATTCAAAGAAAAAAACAGCACAATATTGCTTGAATGCATGTGATTGTTGATAAAACAAAATGATGCCCCATCCCGCTTACAACCACAAGAAGGTTCCTCTAATTTTCGCTCGGGCATTATGCTCGATAATCCTCTAACTATAGGTTCTGTATAACAATCAGAACATTTATTTATAAAGCTTCTTATAATGGGTTTATTTTTATATAAGATCAAGTGGTGAATATCATATTTTTAACCTTACAGACAATGAGTTTATATAACAAACAACAAAATATCTGGACATCTATCCTTAGGAGCGTTATAGAAACGCTCATTCTCGTCTTTTGAGAAGCTTATGGGTGATTAGCTCAGTCGGTAGAGCAGCTGACTCTTAATCAGCGGGTCGTGGGTTCGATCCCCTCATCACCCACCATTTTATTTTATACCGTAAATAACTTATTGATTGCGTAATTTTTTTTAAGGTACGAGTTGCTAAATAAAATTGGGCAGTAGGATTTCCCCATATCTGTTTGTTTAAAAGTGAAGATTGTTGATATAGCTTAGTCATCGGTGTTTGTACTTTTTAGGGGACTCAAAGAACTTCCAAAGGACATTTAAAGATCTTTTAATGCGTATTGTTTCTTTTTTTAAGTTGCAATTGGTAAGGAGAAGCCTCTTACCGACAATTGTGTTATTTAAAGGGGTATAAAAATCAACAGTTTTCACTTCTTTTAATATAAATTGATTAAATTTTTTTTGGATTTTTAGCATATTGTTTAAAGACAGAAGAAACTTTACACTTTAGTTGTGTCAGCAGCGTGGATATTTTTTGATAACTCTCCCGCTTAAACAAAAAACTTCTGTAACAATCATCAGTATTCCAAGAGGGTAAATCAAGCTAAAATAAAGTAGTTAGCTGGACATACAAGTAATAAAATTAGATCAGTTTAATTGTTTAAAGCTAATACCTGTTAAACGAAAGACAATAAACTTTAATGAGGCTTAAAGTTTTAAAATATTAAGCTGTGTGGTTACGCTATGCTGTCTTTCCGTTAGCTAAACCTCTAAAAATATAAATATTAAGAAAGCCACACAGATTCATTATAATATATTGATTTATAAAGAATTGATTATTCTTTATTTAAAAAAAACTTTACTATCATAAACTTCTTTTGTTTCAATCCCTCTTATAATGAATTAATTAAAATCATTCATTTTTGCATCATAAATGGGATTAATGTGTGGATAAAGACTATTGAAGAAAGGCATAAAAATAATTCTTATTAATGTTCTTAAGTGCTAAAAGTTATCATAACATTGGAAAAATAGTATAATGGCACAGGCTTGCTCTTTTATTAAGTATAAAGATGATGGTGCAACAATAGCTTTACTATTATACCATTTATGGGTATTGTTGTGTAATGGAGAAGAGCGTTGAAAGAGGTTTCTTAAAAAAGATATGTAAATTGGCAACACGATGGTGTTTTGTTCTTTTATAGGTACATAAAAAAAGAAGTCATTGATAGCCTTTTATTTATTCAGGTGGTGTTTTGGGGGCTCTTTTCCAATATTGTTGCGCCTCAAAAATGACGACCACAAATAATGAAAGGATGAGCGGTATAATCAAATAAAACATTCTAAAGACAATAAGTGCTGCAATAACATCGGTTGGATTTATATTGGGCATGCCTGTTATGAAAAGAGCTTCAAGAACTCCTACTCCTCCTGCTGGAGCATTAGAGAGAAGAGTTATCGTAAAAGACGCTAGGAAAACACCAAGAACAGAGATAAAATGAATATCTGCGTTATGTGGGAGAACAGCATATATAATTCCTGCTGCTCCTAAAAGCTCTAGAGGGCTAATGAGAAGCTGTTGAATAACAATTTTCAGTCGTGGATAGGAAAGTTGAATTTTCTTCCCCAAGCGTAAGGGCTTTAACTGAAGCCAGCTGCCAAACGTATAAAGTGCTATACAGCTGAGTAAAATTGCTCCAGCCGTTGTTCCGAGCCATTCAGGAAGTTCTTTATGAATGAGGGTGATAATTTCGGGTTGCAGCACCAAAACGATTCCCAAAAGTAAGATTGTGCCGATTACAAAAGTAAAAGAGCAAAAACCTACTAATATTGCGATTTCTGTTCCGTTTAATCCTTTCATTTTATAGGCGCGATAGCGTACAACGGCACCAGAAAAAACTGAAGCACCGATATTGTGTGAAAGAGCGTAGGTTGTAAATGAACATATAGCGATAAAAATCCAAGAAATTTTATGGCCTAGATGTTGCAAGGCAATTCGATCATATCCAGCAAGAGCAGCATAAGCTAGGAGAGAACATAAACAGGCTAATAACCAGTGCTGTGCATTTAAATTGCTCAAGCGCTCCAATACATCCCCAAATGAAATGGCAGAGAGCTTCATATAAAGAATTCGAATAGATACCAGCATTGCTAAGATACCAATCAATGGCCATATAAATTGCTTTATTTTCACGATTCTGTATCCATTTTATGTTTTCTGTAAATTTTCATGATTGAGCATATTCCTTACAGATCTTCGTTCTGTTATATACTCTATAATACCATTGGCAATTTCTTCATCATCTGTTACTACAACATCAGCACCTAAATCAATGAGATATGTTGTTTCTGTGTCGGATAATGCATGTGTGATTATCTGGATATCTTTCTTCATATCACGGATATTCACGATACATTCTCCTACTTCAATGGTACTTCGCATTGTAATAACAACTTTATGTGCATTATTTATATTTGCTGCGTTCATTATTTCTTGTTGAATGATATTGCCGCAAATAGCCTCAAAGCCATCTGCAATCGCTTTATCAGAGAGGCGTTTTGATTCTTCTACGATCACTATAGGTTCACCTCTATTTATTAAAGATAATGCAACACACTTACCGATACGACTATAGCCAATAATTACGATATGGTTGTTTTTTAAGGTCATCGGTAAAAAATCTTGGTCAGGATCTTGTGGATCAATATCAATAATTGTTTGGGTATTTTGTGAAGATGCAGAATTTTTTTCTAGACGTTTTTTAATTTTATTACAGGCAATGAAAACAAGAGGATTGAGCAAAATAGAAAAAATTGCTCCTCCAAGAATTAAATCATGAGCGTCATTGTTTAAAAGTCCTAAGCTTAAACTTAAACCAGCAAGGATAAAGGAAAATTCTCCGATTTGGGCAAGGCTTGCAGAAATAGTCAAAGCTGTTGCATTAGAATAGCGAAAAGCTTTAACGATGAAAAAGGCAACAGCAGATTTTCCGATTACGATAATGAATAAGGTTGCTAAGAGAGGGAAAAAATGAGTTAAGAGTTTCTCGGGGTCAAATAACATGCCTACAGAAACAAAAAAGAGAACAGAAAAAGCATCGCGCAGTGGTAAAGATTCTTCCGCGGCACGGTGGCTTAATTCTGATTCGCTCATGACCATACCAGCAAAAAAAGCACCAAGAGAAAGAGAAACTCCAAATAAATGAGCGGCTCCGAAAGCTACTCCTAATGCAATAGCAAAGACGCTAAGACGAAATAATTCACGTGATCCCGATTGTGCGCTCATTTTTAAAAGCCATGGGATAACGCGTCGCCCAATGACGAGCATAAGTGCAATAAATACAATTACCTTCAGGATGGTGAGACCAAAAATACCCCAAATACTTAAATCCAACCATTGAACAAGAGGATCCAACGCTTCTTTTTTGGTATTGCTGAGGGCACTTGCCAAGGAAGGGATGAGGACAAGTATAAGGACCATTGCTAAATCCTCAATAATCAACCATCCAACGGCAATGCGTCCTTTTTCTGTTTCAATAAGATGACGCTCTTGCAAAGCACGTAGCAGGATAACGGTACTTGCTATGGATAAAGCAAGACCGAAAATCAAACTACCACTAAAGCCCCATCCCATAATCAGACCAAGGCACAAACCTAGAAAAGTAGAAAATGCCATTTGTGCAATAGCAGCGGGGACAGCAATAGCTTTGACAGATAAAAGGTCTTTTAATGAAAAGTGGAGCCCAACACCAAACATCAGCAAAATAATACCAATTTCAGCAAGTTGATTAATGATGACGGAATCTATTTTAAATCCGCCTGTATTGGGTCCCACAATAACACCAGCTAACAAATAGCCTACAAGGGGTGAAATACGTAAACGGCTAGCAATCATTCCCAAGAGAAATGCTAAACATAAGCCTGCAACAATAGTTGTGATAAGTGGTGTGTCGTGGAGCATGGATTATTTACTATTCTTGATCAAAAAGCGAATGAATGAAAACGACTATATTTCTATGAGAAGAGAGGCGAGATGTACCATACGCATTAAAGGGCATTTTTATTTCACTTTGATATTTGCACGATTATTTCGCTCACGCCACCAATTTCCTAGCAGGAGTAAAATAGGAGCAGCAATAAAGATAGAGGATGATGTTGCAATAATAATCCCAAAGACCATGGGTAATGCAAAATTATGAACAGCACTTCCACCCCATATCGCCATGGGGAGCATCGCAAGAATTGTTGTGGCTGATGTAAAAAAACAACGTACAAGAACCTGATTAATTGACAGATCAATCAGCTCGCGCAACGGCATTTTTTTATAAAGACGCATATTTTCGCGCATCCTATCATAGACGACAACTTTATCATTTATAGAATATCCAACAATTGTTAAGAGTGCGGCGATAGCCGTTAAATTAAAATCAAATTGAAATAAAGCAAAAAAGCCAATCATTTTTGTGGTGTCTAGAATGAGAGTGATAATTGCTCCAATGGCAAAGAACCACTCGAAGCGTAACCATATATAGAGAGACATGGCAATAGCCGCAAGAATAACAGCAGTAAAAGCAGCTGTGGCAAGCTCACCTGAAATTTTGGGACCAACAACTTCTATTTGATCGAATGTGGTATCGGGATAGATATTTTGTACAGCTGTTTTGACCTTATCAATGGCGGTGGTTTGTTGTGCTTCGCCACCGCTTTGTTTCTGCATGCGAATTAATACGGTATTTTCGTTATCAATATTTTGCAAGGTAACTTCACCAATATTAAGAGTAGAAAGCTTGGAACGCAGAGTTGCTAGATCTGCTGGTCCTTTCGTGGTAATACTCATTTGGCTTCCGCCAATGAAATCAATACCAAAATTCAATCCAGGCTTAAAAAAGAGAAAAACTGAAGCCATTGATAAAACAATTGAGACGCCAATACCAATGAAACGTGCTTTCATAAAGTGGAAAGTTGTGTTTTGTGGCATGATGTTGAAAGCAGAGTGAATATGCAATTTTTTAATTTTCCATTTACGAACGATCCAAATCATGATGATGCGTACAATGGTGATATTTGTAAACATGGAGATGATAATACCAAGCAACATTGTTACGGCAAAACCACGAACGGGACCGGTCCCGAACCAAAATAGTAAGACGGTCGCTATAATTGCTGTAACATTTGCATCAACAATGGTTGCAAAAGCGTGTTTAAATCCACGATCTAGGGCTGCAAAAGCACCCACACCTTTTCGACTTTCTTCACGGATACGTTCATTGATAAGGATATTAGCATCAACGGCAATACCGATGCCTAAAATAATACCAGCAATACCAGGCAGCGTAAGCGTAGCTCCCAAAAGACTCAGTGCAGCAAATGTTAAAATTGTGTGCAGAGCTAGTGCTATATTGGCAATTAATCCCCAAATACGATAGAGAAGAAAAATAAAAATTGCAACAAGAATAAAGCCAATTATGCCGGTGTAAAGTCCCATTTGGATAGCATCAGCACCAAGATTTGGACCTACGGTTCTCTCTTCAATGACCGTGAGTGGTGCGGGGAGGGAACCAGCACGAAGCAGAGCAGCCAGAGTTGAGGCTTCTTTGGGGTCAAAGTTTCCTGTAATTTGACCTTGTCCATTGGGAATGACACTATTGATGGTCGGAGCGGTTAAAACTTTATTATCCAGAACAATGGCAAAAGGACGGTTAATATTTTGTCGTGTTATATCGGCAAATATTTTTGCACCAGCGGAATCTAGCGTAAATGAAATAATGGAACGTCCTGGTATTTGGGGGTCAAAACCTGCACGGGCATCTTTCAGGACATTTCCATCTAAAGCAATTTGATCATAAATTGCATAATGTTGTGTTGCATCAGTGTATCCAAGGAGAATAGAAACACCTATAGGGGGGTTATTGGGGTCCACATTAGAAGGAACAAGATGAAAACTCATCTTAGCGGTTGTTCCTAAAAGATCACGCAGTTGTTTTGGATCTTGTAGTCCAGGCAATTGGACCATAATACGATCATTTCCGACCTTTTGGATGGCTGGTTCTGAAACACCAACTTGATCTATACGACGACGGATGATTTCTAAGCTTTGTTCAATAGCATTGCTGACACGGTCTTTTATACCAGCTTCTGTTAATGTGACGCGGAGAGTTTCATTTTGAGCACTGATCGTGATGTTATGTTCTGTTGTGCCAAAGCTACTGTGTATGGGGGTTATTAATGTTTTCAAAGCAGAGAGTGCTTTTTCAGTTTGCGATGGGTCAGAAATAAGGGCAATAACGCTATCTTCAACGATACGCACACTTGAGGTGCGGATTTGTTTTTCACGCAATACATTGCGCACATTGCTTAAAACTATATGTAACTGATCGCGTTTTAACGTTTTGCTATCAACCTCGAGCAGGAGAGAAGAGCCTCCTTGAAGGTCAAGACCAAGTGCTACACGGGTGTCGGGTAAGAATTTCGAGTTTTTAACTTGTTCGTGTGAAAATAAATTGGGTAAGGCAACATAAATGCTGCTTAAAAGAATAAAACAATAAAGGGTAGTTAACCAACCAGGTGTACGCATGATATATTCCGTAAATAGGCAATCTAACAGTTATTCAAAGTTAAAAGCACAAGTAAAATAAGATGATCGTTTTTATATTCAAGGAAGAGAATTAAGTATGTTCATTGGGAGGAGCGCGTTTATTTGAGAAATATTGTGTTTTAACGTTACGAAATCGTGTGTCAACAGCTGGAATCTTTATTAAAAAGAAATCCAATGTTAGGATTTTTTGAAAGGTCCTCATAAAAATAGATTCTGTATGGAGTGTTACAAGTTTTTTGTTTTCAGTTGTGGTAACATTCACCTGATCACACTTATGATGTAAATCAAATCTATTCGTTTTAATGACATTATTGGTGTGTGATTGTTTGACTAAATAAGCACGCGTTTCTAGGTTGCTTGTCAAGAATACACCTAAACTGGATAGAAAAATCCAGGTTGTCAAAGGAAGAAAATCTTCTTTTTTGCAATAAAGGTGCAAAAAAAACATGCTAGAGTGCCTTCTTTAATCTTATTGAGTTCAGCTTATTTATCATTCTTTTATCTTATTACCAGTATTATAGGATAAGGGAAAGCTTTTATAAGATTATTCTATAAAAGTTGAAAATATCTACTTTATACCATATTTAAAAGAGAAAAATAAAATCCCTTTTGTGCTCATAAGGTAGATATGTATTCATTTTGTAGAAAAAACATCCACATACTTTTCCTTCTTTTGGGGATTATCTTTGTATTTAATTCTGGTGCATGGGGTAATAGGGGGGCACAAAATACAATTGTCGAACAAACGATAGCTTCTTATTCAGTTGATGAAATTATTCTGCAACAACAGTTGATTATTAAGACTCTTGAAGAAAATACTGAAACTTTAAAAAGAGATTTTGACAGAAAGCCAGAAGATGAGCGTGCTTTAGAAGAATTACGGTTACGTGCACAAGATATCAGTGAACGTGCTATTGAGGCAGCATTTGTTTTGCGTCCTCCTCTTAATGAGATTAATACACTTCTTGATCAATTAATGGAGCTCCATCGTGACGTGAAAAAACTGAAAAGCTCTGTGAAGGAATATTCCTATTTGATAGAGCAAAAAGCTAAAATTAACAGTATCATGCTTCGTTTTGAAGCAATTTTCTTAGCGGCAAATAGAATAGCTGAACTTTCTATTTCTCAATCTCGGGAGCTTTTTAAACGCACGCTTACGTATAGGCTTGAGTTTTCGATTCCGATGGTTAAACATCTCGTCCAAAAAACAAAAGAGGCTTCATCAGATTTTCTTGTGTTGTTAAATTCTTGGTGGAATTTTATATTTTACTTCAAGTTTTTACAACTATTTCTTTGCTTTTTAATTCCACTTTTTATTACTTTGGGACTTTCGTATTTTTCTCAAAAAGTTCTTGTTCATGTGTATTGCCACTTTACGAAGTCTAATGAGGAAATATCTTATTTACAACGCTTATTGATCGCCTTTATTTCAGTTCTCTTACCTTCACTTGTATGTATTCTTTGCGTTTATCTTGTGTTGTTTTTGTTTCGTAGTTTTAACTTAGATCTAGGTAAGCTTACAACAGTTTTTGATATGATAGGTTGTCAAATTATTTTATTATTTTTAATCAATCGATTAGCTGTTGTTCTTCTATCATCGAATAGGCCCCATGTAGGTCTTCTCAAGATTACATCATCGTCTGCTTATCAATTAGTGATTTTACTCACTTCTTTAGGGGGTATTTTGGCATTTGACGCTGTTCTTGATAGTATTTATCAAATCATTTCAGCGCCTCTATCTTTAACAATTGCTAAAAGTTTTATTGCTGTTTTTCTTGTAGCGATATTGCTATTTATAATATCATTTGTACCTTTGCGGTTTAGACGTAGGCGTGTTCAAGAAGAAAAAAAAGAGCCATACTTTTGGCCATTTTATATACGCATTCCTCTTATTGGCTTGGGGTTACTGCTCTTTGTATTGAATTTTTTAGGTTACGTTGGACTTGCGCGTTTTATTACGCAGCAAATTATGATTGATGGAGCATTTTTAGTTCTCATGTATTTAGGAATACAAAGCGCTCAAGCACTTGGAACTAAAGACCAATTTATGAAAACAACGGTTGGTCATCTTTTGATGCAGAGGTTTCATTTAGAAGAAAAAACGATGAATCAATTGGGAGTTTTTGTGAGCGTTTTTCTCAATTTATTTGTTGTTATATTTTGTGCAATGCCAATTGCTGTACAGTTTGGATTTTCCTATTCTGATTTAAAAGCAGTTTTGTGGCAATCGGTGACCGGTTTTCAGATTGGAAATATTAGTCTTTCTTTGATTTCTCTTGTAACAGGAATTATTTCTTTTTGTGTTTGCTGGTTTCTTATTCGCCGATTTATTGGTTGGTTAGATAATGTGGTGTTGGTTCATGGAGAGTTCGATTCTGGTATACGTAATTCTATCAAAACAGTGATAAGTTATGGAGGCGTTGTTGTATCTTCTTTGACCGGATTATCAATGGCAGGTTTGGATCTTAGAAATTTCGCTCTTATTGCTGGAGGACTTTCACTTGGTATAGGTTTTGGTTTACAGAATATTGTCCAAAACTTTGTCTCTGGACTTATTATTTTAGTTGGAAGACCATTTAAAATAGGGGACTATATAGAATCTGGATCAGTAGGGGGTGTTGTTAAGCGTATTAGTGTGCGTGCAACGGAACTTGAGACAATTCAGCGTAAGACGATTATTATTCCCAATTCAAGCCTTATTAATAACAACGTTAGTAATTGGACACGACGTAATAAAGTAGGACGAATTGATATACCAGTTACTGTATCATCTAAGGTTGCTCCAGAGCATGTTGCTGAAATTTTGTTAGAGATTGCTTCTGCGACAGAAGGCGTTTTAAAAAATCCTATCCCACAGGTGAGTTTTACAGCATTTGATCGTAAGAGTTTTTCCTTTAATTTGGCTATTTATGTGCCTAATATTACCTCATCTTCTCATGTAACCAATGCTCTTCAATTTAGCCTATATAAGCGTTTTTCTGAGGAAGGAATCTTAGAATGCTGAAATATACTTATATTTTGATTACAGTTATTCTATTAAGTATTTTTACCATAACAGCTTTTGCTGCAACAGTGAAGAATACTGATTTAAAGATACAATCTCTTATTGTTGTTGAAGGAAGTATACCTTCAAAAATTTCTTTAAATACTCATCAAACAATTACAATTTGTATGAAGGGATGTTTTATAACTTTTCCTAATAAAGACCGTTTTGCAATAAAGGCAGATGATAATATAGAAATCAGTAGGGGAAGAGCAATTTTTAAATAAAATGATTGAGAATTTTTGTTTGGGGACAAGATTTAGAAGGATAATGATATTGTGTGTAATTAATAATCTCATCCTTTAGAAAATGGTAAAAAAAAGTATGATTTTAGTATAAAATGGATGTTTTTTTATACTATGTAGAATCTACAGTATGCATTTTGGATGTAAGAATATTGAGGTATTTATAGTATTGTTAATGAACATCGATTTTCTAAAAATAATTACATCATTTTTAGAATTTTTTCATAAAAAAAGGCATAAAATATACTATTTTGTGATTTTTTGCGGTAATTTTAATACAAAATGTTTTATATTTCCTCCTTTTGACAAGATAATAGGTATTTTTATTAAATATTTATTATTTGAAGTAATCATTATTATAATATTTTAAAATTTATTTGATAATATTAAATTTTGATGTAATGATATATTAATATAGTAATAGATTTAAATGTAACTATAAAGGAGTATATGCGATTTTGCAGCATAAGATTTTATAAAACTTTGTTTTTCTAAATGTGATTTTTGATTATATTTAAATTTAGCAATGGGGTATAATTTTATGAATACAAAATTTATAACAGCATCTGTTTTTTCTTTGATTTCACCTTCTATAGTACAGGCTGCAGATGTGGTGGCTCACGAAGAGCCATTACATGTTGCCTCAGAAGTTGTTGCTTCTTCACCTTTTTCTTGGGCAGGTTTTTATTTCGGGGGGCAAGTTGGTGGCTTTTCAAGTAAGACTTCTGCAATAACGCGTGATGTTTATATTCCTCTCTATCCCGATGAGGAGAGTAAAAGTAAACCATGGGTGCCTGTCGAGAAGCAGTATATGCCTGAGCTTTCTGGATTTATAGGTGGTTTTTATGCGGGTGTTAATTTTGATCTCGGTAATAATTTTATTGTGGGGATTGATACGGATATGCTTTTAACGGAAAAAAAGGATACAAAAACAAGATTTCAGGCTGATGAAACGAGTGCAGGTGGTCCTAACACTGGTGGATCGGGCACTGAAGGATCGGGTACTGATACTGAGGAATTAGGTACAGAAGGAAAAAGTCGAAAAAAGGCAAAACTTGTCAGAAGACAGGGTAGAGACTTTTCTCGCTCTTCTGCAGAGGATAAAGAAGAGAAAGACAGTTTAACGTTTAATCATACGTTAAAACAAAAATGGACAGGTGCTACACGGGTGCGTGTTGGGTTTTCTGCGGGGCATGTGATGCCTTATATTGCTGGTGGTGTTGCTTATGGACAGTTTCAAGATATTTTGTCGACAGTAATTACGGGAGGTGAGCCATTTAATAGGACATCGGATGTAACAAAAACGATGATTGGTTATACTCTCGGTGGTGGTGTTGATTTTGCAATGACAGATCATCTTGTTGTGCGTGCGGAATATCGTTACTCAGATTTTGGTAAAAGGAAATTTAAAGACGAGATTGAAGTTAAGTATAAGACGAATGATTTTCGCGCAGGAATAGCTTACAAATTCTAATTTTGTAGGATAAAGGAGCTTAAATTTAAGAGGTCCTATTTCTTCGATAGGGCCTTTATTTTTTAATTTTATGCATTGTAAACACTATTTTATGGTGAAAAAAGGGGGGCTTTGACTTTGAGTGAGAATGAGGAGGTAAGGAAGAGTTACTCAGATTCTTAATTGTTAAGAATAAAAAATTTTTAGTTCACGAGGTGTGGTTGAAACATTTGTTGGCAAAGAAGGATTGCTTCGTCTTTCATATTATTACAGTTATCACTTTATAATACCGTTATAGAGTTGCAAACAGTAAACTTAAAGAGAGTTTTTACTATCTAAGTAATGAGAAAATAAAGAAAATTCACATAGAGTGGTGCGGACGGCGTGCACGTTTGTGCAACAATTTTTTCTTCCCTTAGAACTCTCTAGAATATCACCTGATAGCACAGTTTATCTTTTTTCTATTTAATAACTAATTGTTTTTATTTTATTTTATTTATTAAATTGCCTTTTATATATAATCTTGGTACCAGATGAAAGTGCTCCAAGTGTAATTCAAAAGGTGTTTTTAAAAAGGTGGTTCGAAGAACGTGATAGACTGTCTGTCTTATCTGTAAAAAATCTATCTAAAGGAAAATATGCTGACAGAGCTGGTTTATGGCTTATCAAAACTACACCAGATCAAGGATGATGGCTTTTTAGGTTTGACCTCAATAAAAGACGACGAGAAATGGGATTAGGCTCTTGTCGCTATGTATCTTTAAAAGAAGCACTGTTCAAAGCTTTAGCTTATCGTGATCTTTTAAATCAAAGAATTGACCCGATTCGCCGAAAACAAAAAGAAAATTTGCGTCGAGCAGGGGGGATTTCTTTACGAGAAATTGCCTCTAGTGCTTTTGAAGCGAAAAAAAACGAATTGAAAAATGAAGGAAAAGCAGCAAGCTGGTTAACACCTCTTGAGTTACATGTTTTTCCTAAACTTGGTGATACGCCAATCATTGAACTGACGCAAATTGATATAAAAGGATGCATTTCTTCCATTTGGAAGACAAAAAACGAAACAGCAAGTAAAGCTCTATCCCGCTTGAATATAGCTATAAAACATGCGGCGGCACTTGGTATAGATGTGGATATGCAATTAAAAGCAAAAGCTTTATTAGAAAAGTTTATTCAAAATACCCAAAATATTCCAGCTATGCCATGGAAAGAAATGCCTAAGTTTTTTCAATCTTAAAATGATGAGCTTGTATCACATCTAGCTTTAAAACTTCTTATTTTGACGGTTTTTTGTTTTATACCAATCAGGCATATTCGATCAGAAGAGATTTATGGATCAATATGGATTATCTCAAAAGAAAATATGAAGAGAATTGTTGGAAAGGTTTCTGATTTTCATGTGCCGCTTACAGATGAAGCGTTTGCTGTTATTGAAAAAGCAAAAAAATGGTTTTTTATTTGTTGAGAGTTTTGGAAAGCCTATATCTGATGTAGCACTTTCTAAATTTATGAAAAACAAAGGTTTTAATTATAGACTTCATGGTTTCAGATCGATTCTGCGGGACTGGATAGCAGAGACAACGTTAAAAAGCTTGATGATATGTCTGAAGTATAAGCACAAACGGTGTTACATCTTTTGAAAGATAAACAAAACAGGCAAAAGGTAGAAACAGATTCTACTATACAAGATGCCGATATAGCAACGCCACACGAACAGGGAACGGCGGTGTGAGATGGAACAAAGAACAGCAGAATGGTTTCAAGCGCGCTTAGGTAAAGTCACTGCTTCAAACGTTTACAACGTACTCAGTAAGACAGCAAAAGGTTTGCCTACAAGCAAATATGAAGACTACAAAACGAAACTCATGGCAGAACGCTTAATAGGGGAAATAAGCCAATCTTATACAACACCTGCTATGCAATGGGGCATTGTAACATGAAGAGAATGCCTTAAGAGAATATGAATTCATTTATGACGCAGAAGTCACAAGATGCGGGTTTATCCCACACCCAAAAATGAAAATGGCTGGTGCAAGTCCTGATGGGTTGATTGGAGAGGACGGTTTAATCGAAGTCAAATGTCCACAATCAACAACCCATCTTCGTTTTTTCATTTATGACGAAATCAAGCCTGAATATATCGCACAGATGCAATTCCAAATGGCATGCACTGGACGCAAATGGTGTGATTTCATGAGCTATAATCCAAACTTTGTAGGCAAATCTACTGGTTTGAGAATGAAAATCAAACGCATCAATCGTGATGAGGAACACATTGAAGAGATTAATAAAGCGGTCGAAATCTTTTTAGGGGAAATAGAACAAGAGATGCAAAAGATTTTGACAAAAGCTGCTTAAACCTATGGGGGTGCTCTCTCCTCCCAGCACCCCCGCCCATTTAATTAATATAAAAAAGAGAAAGGTAATGAGATGATATTTGATGATGGAGATGGATATGTAATAACACGTGAGTGTGCAAAGTTTTTTAGTGTATCCACAACCACGATTCGTAATTGGGTGCTTCAAGGGGGCCAGAGCTATATAAGCTAGGGAGAGCAGTGAGATGGAGAAAGAAAGAGATCTTATCCTTCACTCCAAAGAAAAATAAGGAACAAATTAGCTAAAGTTGTATAAACCGTAGAAGGTGGTCTAAAAGTTGGTCTTAAAATAGCTCTTTAAAGAAAAAATCTATATATTTAATGTGTTAAAGATACAAAATGGTGCCCAAAAGAGTTTCAATAATTTTAAATAAAATAAATGAGTTATTGCGATATGGGGGAAATTTATCATTATTGATTCCATTAATGTTTTTTATAGCACTATCCCTCATTTTTTTTGGAGCTTTTTTATCGCTTCTATAGCTAGCCTTTTGCGATCTGCGCTTTTTGTATAAAGAGATGCCATGTTGTCGTCGGTCCATCCAAAAATTGCCTTGAGTTGTGATACTGTTGCACCTGAATTAGCGGCGCGTGTTGCTGCTAATTTTCTTAAGCCATGTGCTGATTTTTTGATTCCCGCTACGTTACAAGCCTCACGAAAAAGGTTGCCAAAACTTTCTTTTACGAGTTTATTTCCGTTTTTTCCGCAAATGAATGTTTCATTTCCAATAGGACCAATTTTTAGAGTTTCTGCTAATTCAGGCAAAATGGGTAGAAAAACATCTGTTTGGAATTTACTTTTCTCTGTCTTGAGATGAATGATATTATCTTTGACATCGTTCCAACCAATGCGGACCGCATCACCACGACGCAAACCCGTGTAAAGAAGAACATCAATCCAGACGCGTTCATGTGAACCATGTGACCAATGGTGATAATATTTTTCAACATCTTCTTCTGTCCAAACAGCAAATCCATCTTTGTTGTTGAGAGGAGGTCTTTTTATTCCTAAAGCTGGGTTATTCTCCAGAAGTTCTTGATCGATCGCCCAATTAAAAAGTCCATTAAGTGCTTTTAGAAAATTTTGGGCAGCTGTTGGTTTTTCTTTGCGGCGTTCAACACCCGCTGTAATATGTGATTTCTTTATTTCTCTGTATGGAATGTTTCCTATAGCATCACATACCTTCATAAGGATAAGTTCTCTTTGTCTTTTCGTAGCTTTAGCAAGGCTATGCCAATGAACGCTGTTAAAGTATTGTTTAAGCAGCCATGCAAATGACCCTTCAACAAGTTTACCGGTTTTTGATTTAGGAAGTATAAGTCCTTGTAACTCGGCAAGTGCGCTTTTGTAGTTATCAACAAACTCTTGCGTTCCATAGGTACCGCGTATTCTAATGCGTTTG
>NZ_JBHIPT010000052.1:0-1488 GCF_042196205.1 Bartonella sp. AP21QHHD
ATTAATCTTACAAGTGCTGCTGCAGTTCTTTATGATAAAGAAAACGGTACCGTTAATTATGGTAGCGTAACTTTAGGTGGGATGGATAACCAAGTCCCTGTTGCTCTCCATAATGTTAAAGATGGCATAATTGCGCAAGGATCGCATGATGCAATCAATGGGAACCAAATTAATAAAATATCTGGAGATATAGCAAATTATTTTGGTGGTGGTGCCTCGTTCGAAAATGGTGCTTTTAAAGGACCAAACTATAGTTTATCTGTTATTGTTGAAGATGGTCAGGTGGCAAAAGCCAATTATCATGACGTTGGCTCAGCTTTGAGTGGTCTTGATGCAAATGTGAAGAGTGTGAATACGCATCTGACGAATGTGGTAAAAGATGTCAATGAAAAAATCACGAATATTACACAAGAAGTCAAAGGGGACGCTTTGTTGTGGAGCGGTGATGAGCAGGCATTTGTAGCACAGCATGGAGAGGGAAGAACCAATAGCAAAATTAAGTTTCTTGCCAATGGAGATATTTCTGCTAACTCAACAGATGCTATAAATGGTTCGCAGCTTTATTTGATGAGCAACCAATTGGCTGCGTATTTTGGTGGTGGCGCTGGTTATAATAATGGAAAATGGACCGCTCCTACTTTCAAGATAACACATTTCAAGGCTAACGGGAGTTCTGCTGAAAAGAAGGATTATCATGACGTTGCCAGTGCTTTTGACGGTGTAAGTGAGAGTATGTCTAAGATAAACGACCGCATTCAAAATGTTGAAAACAATGTCTCGTCCAATGGTTTAAATTGGAATGAGCAGAAAAAAGCTTATGACGCTAGCCATGATGGTCAACCAAGTAAGATTATCAATGTAGCAGATGGTAAAATTGCAGAAGGTTCAAAAGATGCAGTCAATGGTGGACAGCTTTGGGAGACCAACGAACGTATCACTGGCGTTGAAAAAGATATTAAACATATTGAAAACAGAGTCGACAATATTTCCACTACGGTTACGAATATTGGTGAAACAGTTTTCAATATTGAAGACAGAGTTGATAATATTGAGAACACGGTTAATAATCTTTCTGATGGTGCAGTTAACTATGATAAAGATGTTGATGGTAAAAAGACCAATAAGATCACTCTAAAAGGTGGGAATGAAAGTGAACCTGTTATGATTGATAATGTTGCGGATGGTCGTATTGAACAAGGTTCGAAAGAAGCTGTTAATGGTGGTCAACTGCATGATTACACTGAGCAGCAGATGAAGGTCGTTCTTGATCAATCAAAGCATTACACAGATCAACGGGTGAATAATATCGTTATCGATGCTATTGATGATGCCGTTGATCGGGCTCACCAATATACAGATATGAAGTTTAATATTTTAAGTTATGACATTAAGAGTGTACGCAAAGAAGCAAGGCAAGCAGCGGCGGTTGGTCTAGCAGTGTCCAATCTACGTTACTTCGACGAACCAGGATCTTTGAGTGTCTCATTT
>NZ_JBHIPT010000053.1:0-2476 GCF_042196205.1 Bartonella sp. AP21QHHD
CAACACCGTGTAGAAAACCTGTTGCCATACTTTATGCTCCTTTAAAATATTGGCTAATGAAATGAATGGGAAAAATGAGGGGATGATTGCTGTATTTGTTAGACTGGCATTATGATAAAAAATTATCGAAAGTTGCTTGACATTATTTCTACAATGTGTATTTTCGAATCAGGTGCTTGAAAAACACCTTAAATACCAAGCGGACAAGCTACCGAGATAGTTTATTTTCCGCACATTAAAGGCTTTGACTCATTGTATGTTACACGCATATAATGATATTGTCGGGTGTGGTTACGCTATACAATACTCTTTACGAGAAAAGCGTAACGACGGACTTGGTACCGTGTTTTTCAGCGCCCGGCACTTTGTTAAAAGTGTCAATGAAAAACGTCTATTACCAAGGAGTTCATTATGAACACACTTATAGAAATATCAGAACAGGTTATTGATCAGGAAACTGTTCAAACTGTTAATGCGCGTGAGTTGCACGCATTTTTGGAAATTACATCAAAGTTTGCAGACTGGATTAAAAATCGCATTAAAGAATGTAAATTTCTGGAAAATATAAACTTTATAACGCTTTCTAAAAATTTAGAAAACGGTGGAAAGGTAAAAGAATACCACATTACATTAGACATGGCTAAACATCTTTCGATGATAGAGCGTAATGACAAAGGACATGAAGCACGTCAATACTTTATCAAATGTGAACGGCTTTTGAAACAAGTAGCAACACCGCAAGTCGACTACTCCAAACCGGAAGCATTGCTTGGTGTTTTGAATCATCTACAAAGCCAAATAGAACATAAAGATCATGTGATTGCAGAATTGACACCAAAAGCAAAAGCTTTGGATGGCTTAAAGCGCTCTGATGGTTTATTCGGTCTTATTGAAGCAGCAAAGATGTTGGAAGTAAGACCAAAGGATTTAACTGATTACTTGCGTAAACATGATTGGGTGTATCGACGGGCTCCAGGGGCGCCGCTGTTACCTTATCAGGATAAGATCAAGAAAGGATTCATGGACTGTCCTGCTATCACCATTCAAAGACCGGATGGTACAGAAAAGGTGCTCCCTTCAACAAAAATCACACCAAAAGGATTGGCATGTTTGAGAGAACAAATCCATGGAGGTGTACAATGAACANTCTTTAAAACCTCCTTCTATTATGGAGCCTTTGTTGAAAGCTTACGAGCCGAGTTTGAAAAATTCTGTTAAGAAAGCTGCTTAATTTAAAAACATGATTTATCTCCTCGTCTTTTAGGCGGGGAGGTGGTTAATACCGTAAAATATCTTTACATAATACATATTGTACGTATAATACGTCTTATACATTAAAGATAGGATGTGCATATGAAAAAATATAGTTTTACAGATGTAAACCGCGGGGCAGGCGATATTTTAGACGAGGCTATGTCTACACCTGTAGCTTTGACAAAGCGAGGGCGTGAAAAAATCATTATGCTTCCTGTTGATTTATATCATGAATTAATAAAAGCGCGTTCTGGTGCACAATCTTTTGTTTATGCAGATGCACCTCAAAATATATTAGATGATTTAGATCGTGGTTTAGATGACATTTTGAATAGTGATGAACATGTTTAAAGCAGGGGATGTTGTTCAATATTATTATTTATCCAGTATTCCATAAAACATTATCCCTTGAGAGTGAGGAAGAGATCAAACAGCGTGAAGTGTTGGAACTTTGCTAACATTTGTTTCACGTTCAGCATGCCAAGCGTCATAATTAGCTTGCATACGTAACCATATAGCAGCTCCATCACCAAACATTTTGCCAAGACAAGCGGAAATAGAAGGAGAAACAGGTTTTTTTGCGTTCAGAATATCGTAGAGATGTTGGCGTGATATACCAAGCATCTGCGCAATTTCTGATTTTGTTTTGCCTGTTTCAGGAATAATTTCTGCTAAAACTTCTCCTGGATGAGTAGGACAACGGTTTTTATCTCTTTGTGCAGGAATGTCATTCATAACTGTATCCTTAGTGATATTGTTCAAGATCAACACGGTAAGCATTACATGAGTCAAATTCAAAGGTAATACACCATGGTCCGTTAACGTGGACAGTGTAACGAGTGGGTGAATATCCAATCAAAGAATGAAAGTTGAATCCTAGAAGATTCATATCTTCTGGTCTTTCAGAAATATCTAAACGATCAAGACGAACCATGATACGTTTTACAAGTTTCTTATCAATCTTGGATGAATTTCCCGTTTTGAATAATTCTGCCAATGTTTTGCTTTTAAACGTTTTAATCATTCTTTTATATAGCGTAAAATACTGTTAATGTCAACAAATAGCTTACATTATAAGTGCTAAAATGCAAAAAATAGTAACATCCCATTAGAAACCCTTATCGTCTAGACTTGTTTTTCTTTTCTCCACCTCATGCGTAAAGAGAAGAATAAGTGCATGGAGGGGATAAATTTGCACGTTAACATCAAGGATTTTACGACC
>NZ_JBHIPT010000054.1:0-8674 GCF_042196205.1 Bartonella sp. AP21QHHD
TTTTATTTTTTTTTAAATAAAATAACCCAAACTTTACCAATAAAATATTGAACAAAAAATCCTATTTCAAGACATTATTGGCAACAAGCAATTATAGGCAAAATCTGCCTTCATAAAAATAAAACATGAAAACAGCAAGGAGTTCAAAGAGAGCATGGCGCCTTTAAAGTAAAATATAGCACCCCATTGCAATGCATAAAAATAGGAAGTTGCCTAGGAATCAGTTAATCACAATAACGCTTGTTTTTGCTACTTTAATAGAGAAAATTTTCTGCGCAGATACGATTTATAAAGACATTGCTGTATAAAGAGAATCGCATGATCTGTAATTTGTAAAAAGAATCAAATTCCTGTAGAAGCATGCTAAGCTATCTATCTATCTAGCTTTCTTTATTTAATATTGAAAAGTACTCTTATAAATCTATGTGGGATAACGAACAACAAAAAAACGATCCTGGACAAGACCCTGCTCTTGTCGTCAAGCGCTTGCGGCCTGCGCGCCGACAGGTCTCTGCTCGTTGGCTTACGGGAACCATTCTGACAGGAATCACTTCCTGCATTCTTATGGGGATTGCACTTTTTACGGCTCTTGATGAACAACAGCGATTGGTAACACCGCCACAATGGTTTACGCAAGAAAACCTATCAGAATCACAAGACCCTGAGGCCAATGGCTATAAAGGTGATCGTATTTCTCCCACCCATGCAAGGCAAAGCTTTGACAGAAAACGTCAATTTGAACTATCGATTCTACAAAAAAAAGGCGATGAAAAAGTCATTCAAACACAACATTTTGAATGGATTCGTATGGCTTTAGCCGAAAATCGCCCCCAGAAATATAGCTATCCAAAATTTGATTCTTTAAGCATTCTTGCTAGTGATACGAAAAATCAAAATATCGCACCACAAGAAGATTCTGGGCAGATTTATGGAGCAAAGGTTGAAACAAAACTCACCTTACGCAGCTATGATTTTAAGGTAAATCAATTCGATTTTGATGACAGCGACACATTGACAGATGAAGAGGCACAACAAGAAGTACAAAAAGCTGGATTTACTTTAGAAAAGAGCTCCGAACTTCTTTCAGTTCTCACATTGATTGATCCTTTAAAATTAGAAGATGTATCCTCCCCTTCCCAAGGCACAGAATCCCCTGAAGTTCGAATCGTTCAAGAAAATGTAACCGTTTCTCCTCAAAGTCACCGTATCGATCTGACGAAAAACTATGTTGAAGATATTATTCCTATTCGTAAAAAACAAACGATAGCCGATGCTTTCAAAAAAACCAGTTATACAAAAAAGCAAATTGACCAGGTTGTAAAAACGCTAGAAAAAATAAGCCTTTCCGATTCCCTTAAAGAGGGAAGCCTTTTACGCATTGGTATCGTGACACAAGCTGGTGAAGAAGACCATCTCGTACGCGCAAGTATCTATCAAGGGATGCATCATGTTCTCACCATTGCCCTGAATGATAAAGGCCAATTCATTGAAAGCACAGAGCCTAAAATGTCTAAAGCACTTAAAACGGCTTTTCAAAATGGTATTCCACATTCTTATATCAATAGCGCGCAATTACCAACGGCTTATGATGCACTCTATAGTGCTTTGCTAAGCCATAATATATCACAATCTCTCTCTCATCGTCTTATTCGTCTGCTAGCCACCAATATTGACATGAAAAGTCCGATAACACCCAATGATCAGATCGAAATATTTTATGCTGTACCACAAAGCGATAAAGAAAACAAAAACGGCAAAAAGAATTTGAAAGCAAAGGAATCATCCAAGAACGCTGATCCAGAAATTCGTTATATTAGTGCAACTTTTGGGAATACAACTTATAAATATTACCGTTATCAATTAAAAGATGGAAGCGTTGATTATTATGATTCTGAAGGGAAAAGTTCAAAGCCTTTCTTGCTGCGCAAACCCACACCAAATGGCATTTTTGGCTCTCCCTTTGGTCCACGCAAACATCCTATTTTAGGCTATGTCCGCATGCATACGGGTGTTGATTGGATTGCTCCTAAAGGATCACCCATTATTGCTGTAGGAGATGGTATTGTCACAAGAGTAGGCGTAACAGGCGGCTATGGAAACCATACGGAAATTCAACATGCCAATGGATATGTCAGCAGTTATTCACACCAAAGTCGTTATGCACCAGACATCAAACTAGGCGTGAAAGTACGACAAGGACAAATTATTGGGTATGTTGGATCAACAGGAATGGCAACCGGTCCCCATTGTCATTTTGAAATCATTGTCAATGGCGTCAAAGTTGATCCCATGCGCATTCGTATACCGGATAGCAAAGCCTTAACCAATCAAGACCTACAAACATTCCTACAAGAAAAAAACAACATTGATGCCTTGATCAACAGCCCAATAGCACCCTCCGAAGAGACTTAAAGCATGAAAGCATCTGCATTTTTACGACTCAAAACATCTAAAAAATATGCTTGAGCGCTTACTTTTCTCAAAGAGATTTCCGCATTTTAAATATCTATTAAAGAATACGCCGAAAGATGCCACCACCCAAGGTCGCATCACAATGATTAAAAATAAAACGCCCTCCCCTTTTCAGGTTTACGCACAATAGAAAAGTGAAAAATATGAAACCCCAAAAGGCTAACTCTTCTTGTTTATTTTATCAAAACGATAGCCCGTCCTTATTTGCCATGCAATAAAATCTCAAATCAAAGAGGTGCCCGCTAAAGGATGAAGATTCTAAAATCCATATCATTCTATAAACAACCCGACTTTTTGTTGAATAGATTCCACCTATTGAATGCTTGTTGTGCATAGCCCTAAAGGACAGTGTTTCATGAACTTTCTAAGCAAGTTATCCTTGAGAATATTTGTTACACACTTTTACAAAAACACCCCATATTTAAAGTTTCACATGCCTTACAAAAAATAACAAAACTTGAAAAAACTCTCTCTTTGCAAAGCAATAGAGCTTACGAATATAAGTATTATTGGCTTAAAGGAGCACTTATTCAAAATAAATTTAAAGGCTAACTTAAGCACTTCAAAGCTCTCAGACAAGGAGAACTTTGAAAGCCGATCATCGGAGTCAACAAAGCAAAAAAACAACAAGAGAGAAAATCAAACATTACACCAAAAGATAAAGAAGCAAAGTTGTTTCTCTTGAAGGCAATTGACAATCTGATATGAATGGTGCTGTGTTCGCGCTACTGAAGCCGTATTTTTCCTTCTTCTTGTGAAAAGATGCCCTCCCCATACATTCACGATGAATGAAAGGCAGCTTACCACGAGAAAAGAAAAAATTTACCCTTTTAAAAAATCAGTCAGAGCTTTTTTTTGAACTATTCATGCTAAGTTTTGGCAAAGGAATGACAATCTTTGTGCCTCCTAAAGCAGAAGTTTCAAACAGAGGTTTTTCACCAAATTGCATACAGAGCTGTTCCACGACCACACGACCAAGTCCTGTTTTTTGTTTTAAAGTTTGGCTTTTCATTCCCACGCCATCATCTTCTACAATGAGCATCAATTGTCCATCTTTCTGGGGACCAAAGGAGATATAAATATGACCAGACCGTTGATCAGGAAAGGCATGTTTTAAGGAATTTGTCAGCAGTTCACCAAGGATAATTCCAAGTGTTGTCGCATCTCTTGAAGACAGGCGACAATCTTTAAAGTTGGTGTGAATGGTGATGTTTTCACGCAATTCAAAAGGGACTGCCAATTCGACATCATGCACAACAGAGCTGAGAAACTCTGCCAATAGTGTCGTTTCCATATCATCACTTAAGCGCAAACGACGATGTGCTGTAGAAATTGTCTGAATACGATCACGTGCAGCCCCTAGAACAGCACGGACCTCTTCATTTTTGCTCCGGTTTAACTGGAGCCCCAACAAAGAAGACACCGTTCCAAGAGAATTGCCAATACGATGGCTTGCATCCTGCAACAATATTTCAACCCGTTGGCGTTCTTTTTCAGCGTGATTACGTGCTCTTTCTAATTCTTGTGTTCGTTCTTTCACGCGGGCTTCCAGAGCGATATTTTCACTATGAAGCAGCAATTGATACAATTTTAAAGAGCGCATATCACGATGAAAACGATTAATAACAAAATAGGCAGAAATAAAGGTACTCACAACGGAAACAATAGCCGCCAATGTCAAAGCCGCCCGCATCAATGCGATACCCTCACGCTGTTTTTGTCGCACCACATCATCCCCATTAATAAAGCTTGTCATCAATTGAGCTAAACGTGCTACAGGAATCTTTGATACTTCCAAAGAGTCCGCATGAGAAGGTTGAGAAGGTTGTTCAGGAATCGCATCAAGAGCACGCATATGGGCATTCATAAAGGCTTTTCGTGCTTCAACCTCTTCTTTAAAAGCCGTAAACCATTTATACCACTGCGGATGCGCATAAACAATAAGTGCGATATAGTCGAGAATATTCCCCAACTCCCGCTCTGCATTTTCAAAACGTATTTTATCTTCCGCCTTGCGCGTTTTTGCATAGCTGCGATCAGCAACAGCCATATCAATCAGGCTAATAAGGACCAAATCAGCCTGTTCGCGCAATTCTGAACTTGTATTCAACTGTGCGACTTCTCGATCAACGGCATTTGAAAGCAACATAATAAAAACCGATGCCAAAAGAGCCATAACAAGAGAAACAACAATCGCACCCCACCGCCAGCGTGATATCGTTGCATCAGAAGAAGGCATTTGAGGCATCAAATTTGTTTTTGTTGTCATAGAATGTCCATTGGCGAACTTGAAAGTCGTCATTTTTCAGCACAAAGGAAGGCAACCTTATGGAACATAAAACCTAAAGCCCGTGAGAAAGTTTTATACAGGCTTTTCTTGTGTTCCTAAGGATACACGCCAAACTTCTGAATTCCCTCAGATACTGACTTTACTGTAATAGCTATAACGGGAATAAAAAAAACAAGGCTATCGATCATAATTATTATGCTTTTTTAGCCGTTAAATGAACACAATGTACTTCCAGCTGAGTAAGAATCAGGACCATAATCAGACTCACCATTGACTTTAAGAAGTTCTTGTAATCGATTACGCGCCCTGCTCACACGGCTTTTAATGGTTCCAACAGCACAACCACAAATAGCCGCAGCATCTTCATAAGAAAACCCCGATGCGCCAATGAGAATAATGGCTTCTCTTTGATCGGCAGAAAGCAAATTTAAGGCTTTTTTGAAATCTTGTAAATCAAGCGATCCATATTGAGCAGGATGAACAGCGACATTTTGAGTAAACACGCCGTCGGTATCTTGAACTTCTCTTCCCTTTTTACGCATTTGACTATAAAATTCATTGCGCAAAATGGTAAAAAGCCAAGCTTTAAGATTAGTTCCCATCTCAAAACTATCTTGCTTAGCCCATGCCTTCATAACAGTATCTTGGACCAAATCTTCGGCTTTATCGTGCTTGCCACTTAAAGAAACAGCAAAAGCTCGTAAAGCCGGCAACACAGAAAGGAGTTCTTGTTTAAAATTTTTCGCGCACTTTGACATAAAGGATTCAAACCTTTTCCACATTGTTTAAGCCAAATTGCTCTGCGCGCTCCAACTTCTCTAAAAGCTCAAGCAAACACCGTGGCAGTGCTTCTTCTTGAATTTCCATGTAAAATTGACGTAACTTCCGTGCTATTTCGCTATTGACCCCGAGAAGATCATCTCCAACTCTAAATTGTGTGGTGAGATTTTTTTCATCACGGTCGTTCATTTTTCATCCCCCTAATCCATATATTACTGGTAGCACCGCGAAGAATTTTTCGCCTTATGGTTGTAAATATAGCTGCCGGTAAAAAGTTCCATACAAATCAAGGAACTTTTTTATCGGTTGAGAATTTCAACCAACAAAATGCTTGAAAGGTCAAAGGAGTTATAAATTATGTCATTATCAACGCGCATTGCCCCGCATCTTCCCTATCTTCGGCGTTTTGCCCGCTCTGTCACCGGTAGCCAATCCTCTGGCGATGCCTATGTGTCAGCGATGTTGGAAGCACTCATTGCCGACATCTCCATTTTTCCCAAAGCCTCCACTGACCGAATTGGTACCTATTGGCTTTTTTGCCATCTTTTTGACCAAACCACACCGAACATCCCAGAACCCCTGCCCCAATTTGGTCTTGAACAAAAAACCAGTGCCAAATTATCCTATCTCACGCCCCGTGCACGCCAAGCATTTTTGCTCATTGCCGTTGAAGGGTTTCATGAACAAGACGCCAGCGAAATCATGAATCTGGATACGAAAGAATTTCGCAAGCTTCTCAACCAAGCATCCATTGATATTTCTCAACAAATTGCCACTGAAGTAATGATTATTGAAGATGAACCTCTTATTGCACTTGATATTGAGCAAATGGTAGAAAGCCTAGGTCATCATGTTGTAGGAATAGCGCGCACGCGTGATGAAGCTGTCATCATGTATCATAAGAAAAAACCACGGTTGATTTTGGCTGATATTCAATTAGCCGATAACAGTTCAGGGATTGATGCGGTCAACGAGATTTTGAAAAATGACCGTATACCGGTGATTTTCATCACGGCTTTTCCCGAAAGGCTTCTCACTGGCGAGCGTCCAGAACCAACTTTTTTAGTGACCAAACCTTTTAACCCTGATATGGTGAAAGCGCTTATTTCCCAAGCTTTATTTTTTCAAGAGAATGCTTCTAAAGCGGCTTAGAACAGGGTAACATCTTAAAATTATGATCGTTACGCCTCTTTCAAAGCCTCCCATGGATAGATCTCATATGAGTGCGCTCATGCAAGCGATTCGTGGTGCTGATATTTGCGTTCTCTATCAGGCAACAAATCTGGTTTATTTATGGGCTGAAAACTTGCCACATCATTTGCACAATAAATGGCGGGTTGGGTGTCGTGACAGCGACTTTTTTTCGCTTGACCTTGCAGACAATATGGAAACCATCAAACTGCAAGTTTTAGCCAGTGGCAAAATGCAAACTGTTGAAGCACGTTTTGAAGATACAAACAAACAAGAGATTTGGTACAAATTTTCTATTGATTGCCACCGCAATGATAACGAAGACATTATTGGTATTATCACCACCGGTGTCAATATTTCCGGCTTACGCCGCCGTGAACAAGTGCTTAAAATCCTTCTTCGCGAAGTCAGTCACCGTTCTAAAAATCTTCTAGCGATCATTCAAAGTATTGCCAGTCAAACCGCCCGCTATACTGAATCTCTTCAGGTTTTTTTACGAAAATTTCAAGGTCGTCTTCATTCTCTTTCTCATTCTCAAGATCTGATCACTGATTCCGATTGGCGCGGTGCTCAATTTCGCGAATTGGTCCAAACGCAGGCTTTAGGTTATTTTATGAAAGAAACAGAACGTTTTTCACTTGAAGGCGTCGATCCTTATCTTTTTCCCAATGCCGCTTTGCATATCGGTTTGGCTTTTCATGAACTGATTGTCAATTCTCTTTCTTTTGGAGCCCTTTCCCAAGAAAAGGGGAGCATCTGTGTACGCTGTGAAATCGAAACAAAACTGAATGGCAAAACGCAACTTATCATCACTTGGCATGAAAATTTTGAATCCGGCATCCCTCCCACAAACAATAAAAAAGCCTGTTTTGGTAGTGCCGTTCTCGAAAAAATCGTTCCCATTTCCGTGAATGGTTCAGCTTCTCTCAGATTGACACAAGAAGGAATTGTCTATTGCCTCTCTGTTCCTGATACTTATTTTGATATTTTTTCTTAAAAGAGCATTTTAAACAATGAACAAGAGAATTTTCCCCTTTTTTAGCAAAATGTCTCATCTGTTTATTAAGCACAAAGATATTTTCCAACCTCTTTAAACCAACCTCTATAGTCCCCCAATAGTTCCGCAAAACCTTAACGATGAGAACTGAAAGTCACATAAAATCCATTCCCGCTGTCAATCAACTTCCATCCCTCATATAACCGGCATATTTTAAAACAGAAACCAAAACGATAAAGAGCAAACCGTTTCAGCTTTTATATGCAAAATAAAAGCGAGCCTGTTACCCATCTCTTTTTGTGTAATTTTCGCAATGCGTATATAATTTTATTTTGGCAGAATATGAAATTTCAAGGAGTAAAGCTAATATCCATCATCACTCTTCAGCTTTACGGGCTTAAAGCATCCACGACAACGACAATTAATTGATGTAAATTACACATTTTATGCTTTTATTTATCGCATTCTTTAATGGAGATATCCTCTTCAGTTACAATAGGGCATCCTAAAACAGGATACACTTGTGTTCCTCATTCACGCACTTTTTTAATATTTCCCAGCGCATCCACGCTCATTTCAAAACAGTATGTGTAAATAAGATATAATAGCCCCCGTAAAGTGAACCATCAAAACCGCCCCTTGTTACGCCACGTCCTTCTTTACCTTCATGCCCCTTTTCACTTCATAAAAGTAGTAGCTGAGTATCATCATACCATTTGTCTCTCATGTTACAACAGCCATTGACCTTTGAGAGCGTCCATAAGAGGCATTTCAGTCTTTTTTCAAATATTACTCACCGACATAGAGCCCCCACACACACCCTTTTATGACGTGCAAGCCAATGACTTTGATTAATTCACTATAGAACCCGCATCTCAAAGGGGAAAACGCATCTCAAAGGGGAAAACGCATCTCAAAGGGGAAAACGCATCTCAAAGGGGAAA
>NZ_JBHIPT010000054.1:8877-116385 GCF_042196205.1 Bartonella sp. AP21QHHD
GCATCTCAAAGGGGAAAACGCATCTCAAAGGGGAACTAAAAAACTGTGAAACCGTTTAACAGTGAAGAAGCCCCTAGGCTGACAAATTGGAGTCCGCTCTGTCAACCTGTCATTTGGAAAATAATTGATGAATCCCCTTGTTTTTATCCTCTTATTAGTTTCATGTACAGATGATTTTAATAGTTGCTATTCGAACAATACAATGGTTAAAATCTATCCCACGGCTCAAGCTTGTGAACAGGCCATGGTCCCGTCCACAAAAAAGTTTGCACTTTATGGACAACAAATTTTTGCTCAATGTATAAACGTACAACCCAGTTTAGATCAACAAGAAGTAAACTTGATCTGGTCTGTAACAAACCATGGAAATTTCCTGCTTAAAAGCCAAAACGTAAAGGACAAGCTGTCTACAGTACACAAAGAAGATATTTTACCAACATCGCTTCCTCTTTTACATTCTTCTTCCACAAACCTCTTGCACAAAAAACTTTAAAAGCATAAACTCATCAGATCTCAAAAAAAATAATCAATGAAAGACATGATGGATAATAAGCGAATGCACCCTTCAAAAGACCATCACACAGAGCAAAATTCTCTGCCTCAAGATCTCCCTTTAGACCCTGCCGTAGAACGAGTGAGAAAAAAACTTATGGGTTTAATGATTATTTCCGTTTTAATAACGCTTTTCCTTATTCTAACCGTACTGTTTTTAATTGTTTATAAAGTGATAAAAACCGGATCAGCGCCAAAACAAACAGAGCTATCTTCCTCTCTCAGCAAAAACCCACACGTTATCCATCATACGCTCTCTCTACCGGAAAAAACACAGATTTTGTCGCAAAGCCTCTCAGAACACAATATTGTACTGAAAGTTTTAACCCCTGATGGACAAACAAAATTTATGATTTACAATTATCATACCGGTGCACTTGTCTCCATTCTTTCTGTTGAAACAACAAAAGAGAGAGCGAAGATAATGCCTCATTAAGAAAACTAACATCAATAAGCGCTGACATAGCATTCTGAAGGTTTAAACATTTTCTGCAAGCTGGCATTATCACACGCTTTACCAGCGCGTGGGTGTTGCCGACAATCCTTGGCGCTAGAGAGAGTTCATAAGAGCCATTTTATTCCTTTATTATAAAATTTATCCACACGGGCTCTCCCCGTTTGCAACGTGCAAGCGAATGGTTTTTGTTGATCCAACATGGAACAAATTTGGAAATGAGAGAATTCTAGGGGTTTAGGAGCTCTCACCTAACATTCAAAACAATGAATTATTATTATAAATTAATGTGATAAGTCTTAAATATCCACCACACGGGCGACGGCGCGTTTTTTACTGTATCCCCTCACTTAAATCTTGGAAAAGAAGAAACCTTTCTGTCAACGCATTCCCATTTTAAGAAAATGACATCACTTGGGAAAAGCTAATAAACGTGCAAGAAATACCTCTTCTTGAGTGCAAAAATTCAACATATTAATTTATAGTGATGATTTATTTTGCATGTCAAACGAGAATCTCAAATACTGTAAGATTCTCCCTTTCAAATCTGTTCGTAAGAAACTGAATCAAAATCATTTCTTTACATATCCCAGCAAGGAAATGGATGAATAAAAATACCTCTTATGAATGATCCGGTATCAAAAGAAGAACTGTTGCAACATTGAAAATTAAAGCAATAACGCCCAGTTTACCTCTTTTATTAAGCAAAGATAACCGATGGATTTCACATGATAGAATTCATGAACACCAGTGCGAAATGGGCATGAATACATTGAATAATATTAAATATAAGTGTGAATTAAATAAAACAACGACATTGCGTTCTTCATAAAAGAACTGCCTCTTAAAATACACGGATGCGGTTTTCTCTGTATTTCCTCACTTAAATCCCAGCAAAGAGGCAATCTTTTCTGTCAACACCCTTTGTTAAGTCTCAATACTGCCCGTGAAAATCCAAAGAAAGCGCAAGAGGCTTCTTGAGTATATACAATTTACTATCATGATACCAATAACATCACCACAAGCGCTTATACAGCACCTTTCAGGTTTAAACATTTCCCTCTGCTTCAAGATTGACCACTTGAGCGACGGCGTGGTTTTCTCTGTATCCGCTTACTTAAATCTCAGCAAAGAGGCAATCTTTTCTGTCAACAGCCTTCGTTAAGTCTCAATACAGCCCCGTGAAAACTCAAGGAAAGCGCAAGAAGCTTCTTGAGTATATTATAATTTATTATCATGATACCAATAACATCACCACACAAGCGCGCTTACACAGCACCCTTCAGGTTTAAACATTTTCCTCTGCCTCAAGATTGACCACTCGGCGACGGCGTGGTTTTCTCTGTATCCCCTCACCTAATCCAGGCAAAGAAGAATCCTCTTTTGTTGCTGTTTTTGTTGCTGTTGATGCATCTCCATTGCTAGAGCTTTCTGCTGTTGTAAGTGAAAGCTCAAGAGATGATTCATCTTGAGTCCGTACAGTACGTCGACGAGGAGAACGACGTATTTTTTTGACAGGTTCAACATTTTTCTCAGAGAGGCAGTGCTCTTGATCTGTTTTTTCATCCGATAGAGCCTCTAAAGCGTTTTCACGCGCATCCCCATTTTGCGCTTTATCATATTGGCCATTGCCATTTTTTTGCGACGACATTTGTAATACATCTGTATCACCCTCGACAGCATCCTTTTTTTCACCATCAAGATTTATTTCACCGCATTCTTGCCCATTGTTTTCATCACGATTTTCGTTTTCATCACCACGATTTTCATCACGCCGAACCGATTGAGACATTTGCCCAGCTGCTGCTAAAATAATACGCAAATAGTGCTCGGCATGTTGTAAATAATTTTCCGACATAACACGATCACCTGCACCTTGTGCATCACGCGCAAGGCTTATGTATTTATCGGCAATTTGCTGAGCATTCCCGCGAATTTTAACATCCGGACCGCTACTTTCATAATTGCGAGACAACGGATTAGGACCGCGACGATTATTATTGTTATTACCATTATTGTTATTATTGCGACCGCGTACCCGTCTATTTTGTTGTGGCCTCATCTTTATCCCTTTTTGGAGTGTTTGTCTTATGTGTGTCTTAATTGACGCTTCCTCATTACATTATCTTTTGATAATGCTGATCATGTTTAACATACGATTATCAAGCTATCCGCGTTTATTTCACTCAAACGAACCCTACTGATATTGATAAAAGCATATATTTTCTTGAAAATCACAAAACAGCAGGGAAATCGTAAATCAAAAATTCCCTTTTTCTCTGTCAAACAGCAGAAACCTAATGATGTTCACGTAAAATGCCAAGTGTTTTTTTTAAAATAAACCATATTTCACTAAAAAAAATAATTATCTTGTGGAAAACAAAAAGGAAAACACACATATAACACACCCGACAAAGAAAAAATTCCTGCCAGAGAATAGTAGAAGCTTCCTTTTTTGCTCTAAAACCACCGCTCCTAAAAACGCCGATATTCTCTACCCCCTCGTGCATTTAACTCACAAGCACTTCCATCCCAACGAGTCACTGCGCGAACCTCTTTATTTTATAAATATAGCCTCTCTTCATCGCTAAAGCAACCCCTTGCGAGCGATAATCCACGATCGCCTCACAAAACCTCTTAACTTTTATAGATAGATTAACACGAAGTATTATTCAAGCCCTATAATCACCAAGAGATCAATCTTCTTTCCCAAACAAGTCAATGATACTATCAATTTTTATTTTAACCCATAGAGTTTTTAAGTTAATCACAGTTTTTATTTATAACAAATTGAGCTTAAAAACAAAATATTTAAATACAAAAAAATATCAAATTATGAAAAAAACGACCAATATGTCACACTTTTTTAAAAATCAACTTCTTCTCAAAAAAATACCCTCCTCAAAGCCTATCAATAAGAATGGCCTAACGTATTTCCTTACTTATCTTTTCTGATAAAGAAAACTAGAATTATAAAACAAGCACATTTTTAAACCCAGCACAGCGCTTTACGCATGAAGAAGCCGTAAATGTTTATAAAAGGAATGTTTTTTTACTCATTTTTGTCATGTCTATTGACTTACACCCTCAAAGAATGAAGGTTCTCAAATCACACTGGTCTGTTAACAATGAAAATACTTATAAAATTCATACACTAAATTGATTTGTAATGATAATTCATATTTTTTGTGTTGAGTAAGAAAATTAATACCGTAGGATTTTTCATCCTCAATCTGTTTGCTGTTGAATCAATCTCTTTTTCTTGCATGTTACATGTGGGAAAACCTGCGTGGAGTAAAAACGATAAAAAGACTAAAAGTGCCTCTTATGAACCGTCTCTAAGGCTAAAGGGTTGTCGAGAGCACCATTGGGAGCGAGCAAAGTGTGAGATAGTACCGGCTTATTCTTTGTTTAAACCATAAAGATGAACTTGCTTTATAAATTTTATACATTTCATGATGGTTTTACCATTATACCATTCACCAAAACCATCACGAAATGGATTTCCCACACTCGTTATTTCCCTTAAAAAAGCGCAACAAATCCTCCTGAAACTCCACCACGCCCCCTTAAACATTTCAAGGAGGCCATCCATACCTTATGTCGCCACACCTTAAATAAGAAGTGCGATATAACAAGATAAATAAATCAAGCTGCTATTGGTCATGAGGCAGATAGTCATTTAAGAGGCTTTTATCTTTTTATCAAAATTCGCATCCTTTTAACTTTCCATATAAAAACTTAAAAGTAATTGCGCCTTTTGCCTGTTTTATTTTCTCTTTCATTCAGAAAACAGTCTCGTAAGAGAAAATAATTTCCATCCCCAGGACGGACCCTCGTCAAACATTGTTTTTTAGCACTATCAGAAAGCTTATCCCACATTTCACGAATAGCAAAATAGGCCTCACTTTCCAAATTAAGACAATGCTGATAAACCTCTCTTTTCATATCGGGCATAACGGAGGCAGAAATTTCCTTGCAATATACGCGTAGATCAAAAACAGGAATAACCAATTCAACGGGTGCTTGTTGTGTTACTTTTTTATGAGAAGAAAAATAACTAACCACCTTTGCAACAACAAAACACAAAAACACTATACAAAAAAGTATTATGCAAACAAAAGCAATCTTGCGATATAATCTTTTGAAATAAGCCTTTTGTCTTGCTCGGATTCTTTTTTCCATAAAGATTGTACCCTTTAATATCCCAAGAGAAGCTTTTACAGCAAAAAATGATAGAAGTATCTGTGTACACAATACAGGTTATAGCCGCAAACGATCAAGACTCTTATGTCAAAAGACTCTCTTTTTTACCGTATAATTCTTATCGTATATAATTCTTATGAAACACTTTTCTCATGCCCTTTATGAAAAAATAGGGCTGATGATTTTCTCTCACCACTTTTAAAGACGAAGATTCTTCATCCATGCGGATCTATAAACAATTCGTCTTTGTTAAAACACATCACATTGATTTACAAAGAGTATTTATTGTTTTGCACGTTGAATGAGAAACCCGAACACCATAGGATTCTCTCATTCCAAACCTGTTTATGTTAAATCAACCAAAACCATGTCGCTTACAAGTTACAAGCGGAACTGGCATGTGGATTAAAAACTGTACAAAAAAGGCATATGCCTCTTATGAATCGTCTCACGAACCAAGGCTTTCGTAACATTGGAAACTGGAAAAATATATGAGAGTACCAACCTGCACTTTTATGAAGCATAAAGATGAGGGAGATACCTTATAAGTTTTATACATTTCATAGGGGCTTTACCCCTATACCATTGACGAGTGTTCTTGTAAAAGGGACTTGGGAGTGGGATATCTCTTTAAAAACAAGTCCATGAATATGCAATAAATGTATATTCGGAGACAAATAATATTTTAATATTTGAGGCATTCTGTTTTTATGTGAGAGGCATGATCCCAAGAAGACACACGATACATAAAAGCATAAGGCATTATCTTCATTATTTAAATAATATTGCTATAGATAGTTTTGAAAATTATAAAGGAAAAAGATGATAGTCCGAAGAGTGATTGATATGCCTTTATATTTTTTCTCAATAAGGTTGTCTTCCTATTTCAGAAATCACTCAAATACAGCCCTCATCTGGCATATATAAAGTCTAGCTTACAAAAGCTGGAATCGCTCAGAGAGTTTTGCCCTTCTGAATCCGTAAGGCTATCATTCTTCTTTCTCTCAAACATGCTACAGCTTTGAAATTTGATGTTGATTGACAAGCAACAAAAAAAGCTCTGCACTCTCTTAAGAAAACAACGCCTTAAAGTTACACACATAATGGATTGGAAAGATGTCCTAGCTTTTTATCAAACGCGCTGTAAAACAACGAGTGTAACATATTAGCTTTGCTTATCCCAAAAATGTTCATCCCAATCTCTTGTATCCAAATCTCTTATATCTCAATCTCTTGCATCCAATTCCCTAGCCTTCAACTCCCTAGCCTTCAACTCCCTTGCATCCAATTCCCTTGTGTCCAATGCATAAAAATCAAGTTGAAGAAAATATATGGACACCCCTGAACTCGAAAATATGAAAGGAAGGCGTGACAGAGTTTCGCGTTCCTTTGTTATGCAAAAGCATTAGACATTCTGAAACAAGCACACTTACTGTCTCGTAATGATTCCTTTTTTCTGCTACCGGTCAAATCCCTTTATTTAGAGAATTGGCTATCACAAGTTATGCAACAAATAGCGCTATATGCAACAAACAGAACCTGATTTATATCCGCATGGAATTCGTTCCAGTTTACATGATTGGCTCGCAAAATCCACTTGACTTTCCCCTTTGTCTTTTCCCCTCATGGGATCTCTATCACCATAGAACAAAAAGCGATATTTTATGACGCTTTATGGACAAAATCCCCACCGCCCGAAGAGTTCATCACATGACGAAAAAAACACTCCCCATATTCACCACACACAAACACTTCAATATATAAAACTTACATGCCTTCTATCACCGCACTCTCAAAAAGCAGCACAACAACAAGATAAGAAATTATTGATGTAAAACTCCAAACAAAGAAAAAAACGGATTTTCTAATCGAGGTAAACAAATACTGTTAAATCAACGCTTCCATTTTTGATGATGTCACACCTATGCTTTATAGCACCCCTATCACACTTCATAATACCGAAAAATTTTCTCTGCCCTACGCACTATACGCATCAGAACCAATCAAATAAAACAGAAATGCACTATCTTCCTACTTTTTTGTTTTTGATTAAATAGCAAGATATAGCTGTAATTCTTTAAAGAGCTTCATACCATAGATTCATTTTATACATAATATCATCAACAGAATGTTTGTATGTGCTGCAGGAAGAATCCCCAGAACGCTCCATATGACCACTGGATGAAGAGCTGTTACAGGATTCTACAAGAAATGCCAGTGACATTGGAGATAACGCATCCTCGCTATCAGAATAATAAGCTGATAAAAAAGTGTAATCTTGTGAAGGAAGTGTCCCCGAATTTACTTGTGATGGAGCGGCAACAAAAAGAGAATTAAAGGTTCTAGGACCAATGACAATATCACCATTCGCTTGCCGCATAATACTTCTTGCAGAGTATATATGATTTGTATTGATTGCCCCCAGCGAAGCCCATTCATCCTGCCATAAATATGCATAATAAAGATCCATAACTTGTTCATGTTGAACAACGTTGTCAGCAGACATGGCTGTATCAAAGAGTGAGTTAGGAACATAATAAAAATTTATATCTGGAATAATTTCATATAGCCAGTACGTTTCATCAGGATTATTAGCAATCTGTTGCCGCGCCATTCTGTAAACTGCATCCATATTTGCAGTTGTAGACACAAATGCTGAAGTCTGTTGAGCAAGAGAGTGCCCAGTTACATGATGTATGATATCCTGATCATCCCCCCAAGGGGCAAAACCTCCTCCAAAGAATATAACAGATGGAGAGCGATCATCTATACGGAAAACCATATGGGGAGGATCAATAGCATATGACAGATTTACATCTGAAAAGAAAAAAAATAAAACTGTCACTAAAAATACTGAGAATGCTCTTTGAAACATTTTTATACCTTTGATATACACTCCATATTTTATACCTGTAACCTCTTGAAGCGTTACAGATATAAAAAGGGAGAAAAACCCCTATTGATCTTATTTTAAAGTGATGGCTAAAACCCTTTTTGCTGGCACATTACCCGCTTCAAAAATAACCATTACTTTTCTGTTCAAAATGACTGCGGTTTTTGCCAAATCCAAAATACTTTTTCCAACAATGTTATCACAGCCCCAAACACCTTTTTGAATGTCTGAAGTAGGGCTGATACCGTATCTGAGCTCTAGGAGACATTGTGCTCCTGCGCTAACGACTTGAACCGAATTAAGATAACCGTTTTGTTCATAAACTCCAGCATGAGAAACACCTGTTGTTAATGCTATTATCACCAAAACGATGGATATTTTTTTCAAAAAGCTTTTCATAATTTACCTCTTTTAAATTTATTGCAACGGACATGAAATGCATCCCCATGCAATCTAATGGATATTTTTAACCTCCTCGCCTCCTTAAAGACGAGAATTTTAACCAGCTTTAGCCCGTGATAAGACTGCCTCATCTCAGTCTATTCTTACCTCTATCCCCGCTGTTGCACGATTTATTTTACAGGCTCTACAGCAAAGCCTTCCCTTATTGATGCCGCGTGAATGATGACTCATGCACACAACAAAACACCGCATGCACAAGCTCTACCATTGGCGATATCTACCACTGACAATGTCTGCCATTGTTAATGTACGTGCATTCTACGGATTCAAAATGTGTCTATGATTTATTGCCTATCGCAAGCGGCATACTGTCAACAAAGACAATTAAGACACGTATTTACAGCCTCACTAAGCTTAAATCTGTCTAACACCAAACGCTAGAATGAAATTGCCATCTAAGCTCAAACGACGATTGATACAAAATCACTCAGTTTAAAATAGAATCAACTGTAGTTGAATATCTTAAGATAGATCCTCAATACCGATAACTCATGAATTCTGTAAAACATGAACGATTATACTCTGAGTAAAAACTGTAAATCAGAAAACTGCTAGGGTTAAAATAGCCTTAGTGTAGAAGATTGACCATTTTCCAAGCATCGCCTATTTAAGTCACAACGAATACAGATAATACGCTTAATTATCACGCACTCTCAGCCCTCGAATAACATTGATTGAATAGTTACTTCTGTAACAAATATCAACGAATTGCGATGTACTGTAAGCTCTATAGGCCAGCTCAACAATCTCAGGACTTTGAATATGAAATGTTCTTCCTACAATTTTTGACATTTCTGGCTCTTCTGTAGGCCTCGTTTCTAAAACAGAGAGAATATTTACCCCTTGCAAATTTTTATATGGAATGACAGAAATATTATTGATGATTTGTGAGCGAACCATTGTTCCGCCGATATCTGAACAATCATCTGAAATAGTCCACAAACGTGCAGAAGCTGGTCCAGTAAGACACAAAGCTAAAAATATTAAAATCAATTTTTTCATTATAGAATACCTCTTTTTCATTTTTGGTTGATCAAAAAAATAAATGCTCTATGGACAGGCAAATAACTATCCTGTTCACAACTATCTATCTCACTGCTTTAAAGGAGCTAAATCCCATAGAGACACAAATCGAGATGGTTAATCACCCATCGTTTTACTTTTATCCGCTTCTTCAGCGTCTTGTTTGTGTTTCACATCTTCAAGATCTTTGATAATCGTTTTCAATTGTTGTTCTAAAATATCCAAACGCTGTGTAAGTTGGAGAATATTTTGAGTCTGTATTTTATCAAAACATTGGAGATCTTGACGTGTTTGCTTCAACAGAGCATTCAAAGGAGCATGTCCCATTCTTCCGCTAGCATAAAGAACCACACGAATACATTCAGGATCATCAATATCAGCAATAGAAAATGGAAAAAGTGCCATTATATCCCCCTTTTTGATAAGCTAAACGCGTATTAAGCATTTGAATATCTTTTTCCGTTGTACGGCTCTTGCATTTCTCAGAAAACCTCTTGAAAAAATTTCCTCATCGAAAATTTTTACAAGACATTTTTTTAGATTATACCCTGTTTTCCACCTAAAATGTTGACTTTATCACCTGAAACCAAAGAAAAATGTTTGACCACCTTGCATGCTGTGTTAGCTTTCCCCAAAGGACAAAACTACACCGATCTTTAAATAATACCAATCAATAAACAATGGTTTGTCAACAATCTGGCTTCGTATCTAACAGATTTAACTTGGCTTACCTTCAAATGCATCCTTGTCATGCATCCCCTGTCCAGAGTTACTCTACAAACAACACTGCTTTAGGAATACGTACAGATGAAAAACACCCCATGCATAAAATTTTAACCGCATCTCAAACAATAGTATTTTACGACACAACAGGATAAACCATTGTCTTACAGATTTTCTCGTATCACTCTCATTCTGTTTCAAGAAGTTTCCTGACAAGTACAAAATGCATCTAAGAGAGTCAATTACTCACCATGTGTTAAACGCATCGCCAAAAGACTTCGCAAACCCAGCGCCCATTTTGAAAAAAAGAACGCTTTTTGCATACACGCTCTACCCAAAAGAGGGAGAGTACCATTTTGCCTTTTCTCGCTTTAAATAAACATATCCGTTGACCTCTTCCCGCCACCTCAAAAGACAAAGATTTTAGCCCCACATCGGTTTATAAAACAATCCAACTACTCTGAAGGGATTCCGTCTGCTGCTCACTTATATGATTCACTTGCATAAGGCTTAACCAAGCAAGCCCTCCACTGAATAGATGTCTCTTCAATACTTAAATGGATCAAGTATTGTATGTCTTATTTTCCTTATATCACCAGCTTCAATAATAGTGTTTTTATGACGGTGTTTGACGGCATAACATAATAGGATAAATTTTACCCATGGGCTTTTTGTCATCGCACAGCAGCGCTTTAAACCCAACGCTTTAATAATGTATCACGATACCACAAGAGAGAAGCATTTTGGATAAAGTCTTTATTCCTCAGCAAAAACTCTATGAATAAAGAAAGGGTTTTTGTTCTCCCCCTACCTTCAATAATCACTGTCTTGATCCTCTAACGAACAATAGGCAAACTTACCTTTAGACATCCAACAAAGGCAGCACAAAAAATAAAAAAATAAAGAGAGTTGAGTTTTTTTCTAAAGCGCCTCAAAACTTTCTACACAATATATTCTATAAGACTTTATATTCAATAAGACTTTTTTTCATAACAAATATTTTGTAAGTATTTTTATCTTTCTCTCAAAGCTTTCATTCTCAGGCTTTGACAGCATAAACCACCGCCATATTGACGGGGCGTGTTTCATCTCCCCCTGTTTTTTGCAACAAGACCTTATGTTCATGCTCTCCCGCAGCCTTCGTTAACCGATCTTTATTGTAGACTTGAGCCAGATGTCTATAATATTCACCGTGATTCATATCCCAAACTACCTCGTCAATCATTGGATAACTATGCTGGTGGTTACCTGTTGAATCTGTTTTTCCTTCATGGGTATGAGATTTAAAAGACTCTTCTTGTCGACTTCCCAAGCGACGTCCTTTATCAATTGCTTTTCCACTATCGAGCCCCCGTAAAAACATTCCACGCAAATCGGGAACATTGAATGTTGTTCTCCCATCTCCTTTTCCCCATGTTTCTCCCAAAACAGCAAAAAGATTGGCATAGTTCCTTCGCGAATATTCTTTACCATCACAGAGTAACCATCCAGAGGGTATTTTTTCTGTAGCAAAAGTCCCAATAAATCCAGAAGAAAAAGTTTCAGGCAAAGGAGGAAAGGGAGGGATTTCAGGAAGTTTTATAGTAGGATTGGTTAAAAACCAGCCATCAGCATTTTTTCCGGCAATATCACGCGTATAGACGACTTCATAAAGCCCCCCCTTTTGAATTTCTCCGCCCTTTAAAGGCATAATACCCTCTGGCGTTGCCATATAAGTTGGTCGTGGTAGCAATTGATTCAAAGAAATATTTGTTATTCCTCTGTTGACGCCTTGTGCTTTAAAGCGCACAACAATGCCATCCATATAAGTCTCAAAAAAAGACTTTGTTGCCAAACGAAGTGACGTTCTCTCGTTTTCCACATCGACAGTAAACTGTGTTTCAATCCCGCCCCCATTATCCAACAAATATTCTTTGATGCGTTGCATCATAGCGCGAGCACTATCATTGACTGTGCTTGGCGGTTGCCCTTCTGCCCAGTTTATATTCTCGTCGACATAAGCATTTTCTGATGCAATAATTGACCAATCATAAATCGAACTCATAAAAGATACTCTTTATTCAAAAAGGGAAAGCGAGCAAAAAATGAAGAAAAGAAAGCCGCAATTTTATTTTTAGATGCCGGTATTTTCTCCCCTTTCATTTTTTCCATTTTCAGTCCTATTTTGTCATAATCAACATGCAATAACTTTGTTTTCGCATTGACATAAACAGCTTCAGGGTTCACACGCAACACGTCTTGCGCCATAACGCCCTGATAACGTTGTGGATTTCCCTTATAATTAAAGGTATAAAGTGGATATCCCTTTTTCTGCCCCACAGGGATAATATTTTCTTTTGCTCTCACGTCACAAAGCCCTAAAATTCCTCCGACCAATCCAAGTACTTGCTGCGCATCACGCAATGGATCTTTTGTCACAGAAGGCATTGTCGTGGATTTTCCTGAAGTCGTTCCGTAATTTCCAGCAGCCTGTGTTCCTACCTGTAACAAACTTTGCAATCGGTTCCAATCTTGATTATCTTTTTCTGACCATTTTTGGCGTTCAGCATCTAAGACATTTTGGCGGTTTATATCTTGAATCATACCCCCTTTCAAAGCATTGCTTTGCACGTTACTCTGTCCTTGATAATAGCTATTTGCCGCATTAACTTGATCATTCTGAGAGCGATCAATCATCTGGTTTGCATTCATCATATTGTTAATATCTTGATTATATTGCTGTGCTGCAGCATTTGTTGCCAAGGCGCCTAACTCATCGGCCAGCACACCAGTATGAGCCCCAGAGCCATAACGTCCTGCTCCCGACATCGATTGATTAATTGCATCGGACGTTTTATTCAGAGCATTTTGCAATGCAGTATTAAATTTACTATTGCTTCCAATCCAGCTTCCCTTAGCCATACCGGAAAGATTTGTAGCGCTGTTGGTTGGTGCACTCAACCATTGCGTTACCGTTGGATTGTTATAGAGCCCTGCTGCTTGTTGTAAACCGGTCAGCGCATTTTTTGTCATATTGCTAAGACCAGCGACTCTGTCTCCCTGATAAACGTTTCCGCCAATTCCCTTATTATAAAGTCCAAGTGCATCAGCACTAGCTTGTTTAAGAATATCAGCCGCCCAAGCAGGTGGAGCATTTGTTTGTGTTGTTGTTTGCACTTGAGGTGTGGTTTTTCTACTCATGGGTTCAGAACCTTTCTATATTGAATAAGATTACGAGAATATCCGTGATGAGCGAGCTTTTTCGCCCATCCAGTTCTTCCAAACATGTGCATTTCTTCAGCATTAATTGTTCGCGCCCATTTTTCGACTTCATCAATCAACTTGACCAATTTCAGCCCTCCCTCTCCAGCAAGATCAGAGAGAACGACGCATTTTTTCCCCGTATGGGTTATTTCAACTTTGGTTATTGCAAAAGCACTAAATTGGATTTTATTTTTTAAGACAAGCCACAATTGTACTTGTCCTGTAGCGATTTCTTCAGCAATTTTTTCCAGACAAACATCATCCGGAAAGCGCTGAACATATTTTTTCAATGCAGTATTGAGAGCCTCTTGATAGGGAGCTATTTTTTCCCATGGCCACCGCTCTGTCAGATGAGCAGAATATAAATCTTGACTCTCTTGCATCATAATTTTAGCTCTTTTAGCTGTGTCACTCATCTCCCCTCAAATAACATCCCCCTACGAATTTCACGCATTCCATGCCCCCCGCACAATAAAAGAAAAAAGTCTCCATCATCCCTTTGTCACAACAAAGGAGGAACTTTCTTCTTTATAAAAATAAACCATGGTGCAGCCTATTTTTCCTTTATCGCAGAAAAGCATGAAACATAACGCACCACCTTGTTCCTTTGTTTATAAAGGTTTGGGAAGCCTATGGGGCATTTGTTCTTTAATAATAGAGGCTTGAGCCTATCGCATGGTATTACAAAAGGGCATGCCTATCGCATGCCGGCCCGCGTCAATTCCACATCAAATCCAGTGACATGAGTCCAATTCACCCCTTCAGGAATACGCAATTTAAAGCGATAAAACCGTGCCCTTGCGCGACAATGAATTTGTCCAGTATTATAAGAAGGCTGTTTTTCTGGTAACCAAACAGTTTCCTCTTCAAGAGATTGTCGAAAGCGCATTCCCACAGACAAATAAAACTTTCCACTATTGACTTGAGGCATAATATTTTTCACCCGTGTTATCATGCCATTTGTCTGCCCCATTTCTTGTGATGTCACAACACAAGCCATAGGACACCCAGAAAACGAACCCAGTCTTCCCTGTTGATCAAATGCCCCCAGAATAGGCGATTCATTTTTCCAAGCTTTACTATCAAGAGAAAAGGATAAATCGTCAATATTCTTAGTCACAAAATCAAGACCTTCCAGGGTTGTTCCGGCTAAGAAAATAGGCAATACCATTTTGATATCGACGAGAGCTTTTGTCCATTTTTGCAACCCCCAATCATAAATGAGCAAGATACGTTTATGAAGATTCTCATCAGAATCAACCATCCAATAAACACGATTATACACCCCATCGATAGCAGCAGATAGAGTGTACAGATTATCCTTCCTTGATTTTGCGGTCATCGTTCGATCGACTTTTTCGAACCCAATGGGTATAATCTGTCCCTCATTTGTTATTTGATAAAACCCGCCCTCATCGGCAAAGAATGCTAAATCGCCTCTACAAACAATTGATTCAGCATTTTTTGCGCCTCGTTTATCGTGGATTTTTTGGAAACTAAAAATAATCTTAGAGCCAGGGATAAAAGAACCGGCATAGATTGCAGAACGCATAAAGATAATTGGATTTGTTGTCTCCGTTGCCCCTTGGACGAATCCGCCATCAGGAAAATCTTGATAATCACAACTTTTTTTCCCCACGGTCCAAAATTCAGCATCATTTAATCCAGACCAATGAACCCTTCTTGGATGCTCGGTTAATTTCATCAAACAAACGAAATCTCCCCAGATTCGAACAACCCCTGCCTGTGGTGGATTTCCTCCTAAATTTCTAAATGTTTTATCATGGTTAATATCAATCACTTGTGGTTTATCATTGGCATTCACCGCAATGATAAAATCACCAAACAAAGCAAAAGACCACGGAGCATCAACATTAGCCAGATAAGATTTTCCTTTTTGGCTAATATCTTTCCAGTTCATTGTTGTATTATCAAGTAAGTAGATTTTATCTCTTGTCCCGACAATAATAGAAACCCCATTTTTTGTTTTAACCGCAAGAGTGCCTAAGATTGGCTCCGGACAAGGCTCTGATAAAGGTTCAAAACTTGGCATAGGGATATAGGAGCCATCCGCCGGGAGCACATTAACAAGTTCATCGGTAAAAATTCCATTGATATCCGCCACATCGGGTCGATAATCAGCGATTGGGAAAAAAGCCATCAAGACCCCCATAAAATCTTTGAAGAGCCCAGTGCCATTCAAAACACCAAGGCTTATTGATAATAAAAACCACAAAAGCCCTTAAAACTCTAAAGGCATAAAATTCAACAAAACAAACAACCTAAAGTTGTTTAACACACCGAAAAAACGATACCATAAATAATAGCCACCCCAGCGCCATCCACCAGCGCCAAACCAAAATCAACTGCCCGCAATCACATCCCCATACCCCACAATGACGGGGGAAAAAGCCATTAAGCCCCCCATAAAACCTTTGAAAAGCCCAGTGCCATTCAAAACACCAAGGCTTATGGATAAAAAACCACAAAAGCCCTTAGAACAAAACTCTAAAGGCATAAAATGCAACAAAACAAACAACCTCAAGTTGTTTAATTCATCGAAAAAACGATACCATCAATAATAGCCACCCCAACGCCATCCACCAGCCCTTCACCATCAACACCCAACGCGCATCCAACCATAAGCGACAAACCAGCCACCAGTGCCAAACCAACCTTCAACGCCAGCCATAAACGATTTGGAAAAAAGTCTTTTAAAAACGCATTGGGCGAATCTTTGAAAAACCTTTTCGGCGCGATGTTTCAATGCGCAAAGCTTGAAGCTGTTCTTGAAAATCTCTGAAAGAAACGGCGGCATATTCAGGATCTTTAAGAATATTTTTATAAAGTTCATATTTTGCCCGTGCTTTAATAAGATCAAAAGCATAAATCAACCAAGGATTATCGTCTTCTCTCAACTGTTCATCAGCAAAATGAACAGGAGCATAAGAAAGCTGTACAGTTTCCACATGTTCTGGTGTTGGAAAGAGTCCTATTTTTTGATCAAGGTACGTATAAAAGAATGGCGTTCCTAGCGCAGGATGCATACCATATTGTTGATGCAACACTTCCAAGGGCTTAAAGAACAACTTTGTTGGTGTTGCATCCTTTGTTACTAAAAAGACGCCCTCCAAACTCTTTTCTGATTCAATAAAAACCCCCTCTTCTTGCCCATACCATGTTTTACCACTTTGTGTTTTAAACGTCCTTTCTCTTTTTTCATTAAAGAAAAAGGGTTCGCGTTCACACAAACGCAAAGCCGTAAAAATTGAATCTTGAATTTGCAGGGAATATTCCGCTGTTGTATCGTCAATTTCATCTTGAATAAGCGCGACCATATAAGCAAAAGTTTTAGAATGATCTGAATGTGTAAGGTTTAGATTTTGGGGATCAGTGGATAAAGTGGTCATAAGCCTGTCCTTGTTTCTGGAAGCATTTTAAATTTTTCCCCCAACAGATCCCTCTTGTTGGGGGAAGAGAGCAAAAATTCGCTTTAAGCGGGTGCTCCATAAGTTGGGATGACAATAGTGCCAAAATCCTGAGCCCCTTGCGTACTTCCTGGCAAGGTAAAGCAAGTTTTTTTCATACCAATAATGGTTTTTGCTGCGACCCCGAATTCTCTTTCATAGTCGAAGAGTTCTTCCACCAATTTATAGCGTGTTGCTCCTCGATCTTTACCAAAAGCAATCACAGCACTCTGCGCACCAAGCAGAACAGCACGACGCACATTTGGCACAGCTTTATTTGCCGTCCCAGATTCAACCCCTTCGGTAATATGTTCAGCTTCGCGCAAAACCACACCATTATACATGCCCAACGATCCATCATAGAGCGGATTTTTGATACGACTTCCACTATAGATTGCCTTGGTAATGTCGAGCCATTGCCCCGCATCTGTATTGGTTCGCAATTGTGTCACTTGGGTTGGATGTAGATAAAGCACATAGACATTTTCCCCATCGAGCCGCACAGGTCTAATTTTAGGATTTGCCAATTTAGCCCGTTCAACTGCTTTATCAATCAAGCTGAGATCAAAAACATCGTCTTCTTTTAAGTCCTCATCTTTTGCTTTATCATTAGGACGTACCACGCGTTTATTGGTTGGTGCCGTTGGCGCATTAAACCCATAATGGACAGGTTTAAGAGTAATCGTACGTCCCTCAAAGTTAATTGTTTTTGCGGTATACCCGCAAACTTGAATGAAGAACATCATACTCAGACGATCTGCATACCAATCAACCAAACCATTTTTTGCCTCGGTGCGCAAATCATGAAGAATTCGTTGTTGATCAATCGTTCCCTCATTTTTGACACGCACAGCATGAACGAGTTCATTAATTGCCAAGCGATCATTGAGAAACTGTAAAGCTTCTTCATTGCCTTCCAATGTCTGCCCTTCGCTCACCCCATCGCCTAGCAACTGCACACGCAAATTAAAGCTAATAGCATCCCCACTTGCTTTCGTAGTTTCATCTTTTAATTGTACGATACTGTTTGAATCATTTCCAATCAACGGTGCAATTGGAAGTGCTTTTGAGACTTCTTGGTTTAGTAATTTAGACCATGTGCGCACTGCCATTGGGTCATTAAGTCCGATATAAGTTACAGTCATTTTGTCCTCTAAAAGTTTTATTGACATAAAAAACTCGGCAAAGCGCCGGTTGTTAAAACACCACATTTCATTTCAAATGGTGAATATGTTGTTCGTGAGTTTTATCTAATTTCTGTTAGCGTCTGCCTCCCCCTTATAAGAGCTCTCCTCTCCACATCCGTGTTTGAGAAATCCCCCCGCATTCTCCTGCGCCAAAAGCCTCTTAACATTCCCGCAAAAAACACTCCCGCATTCTCCTGCGCTAAAAGCCTCTTAACGTTCCCGCAAAAAACACCCCCCGCATTCTCCTGCACCAAAAGCCTCTTAACATTCCCGCAAAAAACACCCCCCGCATTCTCCTGCACCAAAAGCCTCTTAACATTCCCGCAAAAAACACCCCCCGCATTCTCCTGCACCAAAAGCCTCTTAACATTCCCCGCAAAAAACACCTGCCACATTCTTGTTTTTAAAATTCTCTTCCCCCCATTAAACGATTAAAAGCGGCTTTATTTTTAGGATCAGCAACCCAAGCGCTAAACTCTGCTTCTGACATTTTATCAAGCATATCCAAAGAAATCGGCCCATTTGGCGTCAAGCCGTTATAAGCAGCAAGAGTACGTGCAGAATTGTGTCTTTCCTGTAAATTTTCACCCATGTTATTGGGAACATTTGTGTAGCCAATTTTTTGTGCAATAGAGTAAATCACTTCAGCCGGATTTTGATTTTTTTGCGCACAATCGCGCAAGATCTGCTTCAACTCATCACCAATTATCGCATCAATATTTTGGGGATCTGCCATCTCAGGATAGAGCGAAGCACAAGCTGCCAACTGTTTAGCCCGCGTTTCATAAATAAAATCAGCTGCTTGATCAAAATCATGATGCTTTTGTTTAACACTGGCAACAGACTGCTGAAAAAATGCATGCAACTGTTCTGCTTCGCGAGCAAGAGAAGGCTGTTGTTTTTCATGTACAAGCCCTTGTTTTTGGAGTGTTTTTCCCAACCATTGCATATAGCCCATAAAGTCTTTTTGCGGATCTGGTGGAACATCTTCTCCCCCTTGAACCTCTTTTCCAGCCTTTTGCGAAGAGTACTGTTGTTGATGCACTTGCCCTTGAAAATTATCTTCAAGAGTTTTTTCTTCTCTTGCAATTTCACCATCTTCTCCCTCTTGTGTTGAGACCAGAAAATCTTGTTTCAATTGGTTTTGTTCTGCCGGCGTTAAGTGTTCTTGATCCATGACATTAGCCTTCTCTTTTTTTAAACAATAAAATAAAATTTTTCAGATAAAACAGCCCCATAAGCATTTATCCCCTCAATGCTCTCATCATTTAGCTCCAGCATTCTCCTCACATAGCTCCCCCACCATGACAGCAAAACACCTCCCACCATATCCCCGCCGTGACAGCAAGACTCTATTAAAGATGTTTCCCAACACCAACACTACGACTCAACACAACAGCTCTTCTGAGATAAAGAGAGGCGACATTGCACGACATAAGCAACATGGGTAACTATGGACATTGTTTAGATAAGCAACTTCTGATAGATGAAATTCATCCAAGAGAGCGCATCATAAAGCATCCTATTGTTGAGCCTTTACTGTCTGCAACATCTGCATTATCTGGTCTGCCCCCACATTATTCCCCATCTGCGCTGAGGCATTTTGCTCTTCTTGAAGAGAATTTTGCGCCTTTATCGCAATTTTATGAATGAGTGAGGCTGGTAAAGGTGAATAGCGTAAGAGATCAAGCATAATCTCAGGCGTTGCAAAATTTTGCATCAAAGGAAGCAGTTGCATGATCAGTGCAAAAGTACGCTCTTTTTCATTAAGACTTGTTGGTGCATCATCCACGACAATATCATATTCCAAACTTGTCACCATTTCGCGTGTCAGCGGCACATACTGGGCATTTTCATCACCAGCAATACGAACCAGCCGCCCATCGGACAGATAATTTTGAATAAGATAGAGAATAATTTTTCCCTGTCGTTGCCGATATCGACGCAACCCATCAAAAAAGGAAGCCAAAAGATTAAGTGACGATTGTCGCCGTTGTTGCTCAAGAATGCCAGGCTGATTGACAGCTCGCGTCCCAATAAATTCAGAAGACAACCCCGTCACCTGTTCAAGTGCGCTCTTTGCTTCATTAAACAATTGGAAAAACCCTTGCGGAAATTGTGCCACGGGTTTAGGCTGAATTCTTCCCCCAGACACAGCACCACTTTTCAACCAAGTAATACTATCAGCTCTAGCCCAACTCTCGACGGCTTGTCGATCATCATCAAAAGCATCGCGCTCTGCCATAATGCCGCCTTTTGATTGGCTATTGAGCAAATGCATCACTTGACTAAAATATTTGTTTGCCCACCGTTGAGGATCTTTTGTAGGGCGCACAATTCCATAAAATTGCCGGCTTAACTTATCAAAAGTACCGGTAATACACTCCCATCCCAATTGATTGGGTGGAACCAAGGGCTTATCAGGCGCTTCAAGCAGCTTTCTACCTAAAAATGCCCGTTTGACAATTTTTCTGTTCAACCTTGTTGCTTGAACATGAGGAAAGGTTTTGCTTAAATTTTGGAAATCCTGCTCTGAATAATCGACAAACTTTCCACTTAGAGGCTCAAGAACTTTATAAACCACCTCGCGTTCAAACCAGCGACATTCTACCAATGTCACCATTTTAGGACGTTGATAGCCGCTCCCCTCTTCTCCTTGATACCCCCTCTCGGACTGATAATTTTGTGTCATCCCATCGCTGGTTGAATGTAAAAAACTCTGATGTTTAACCCAATCAGCATTAAGGTCACTCCAATGAACATTGGGAAACATTTCCTGCGCCACAGCAAGGGGTTTTTCATCAATATACCATAAGCGTTGAGCATCAATAAGATTAGACTTAACAGCACTTGCATCCCACACCATTTTCATAGGATCCAGCCGCGCAATGATTGGTTTTCCTTGGGGATCTTGTTCATAATCAAGGCGTGTATCTGTCCAGCCCATACCGCAAATAATTGCATCTTGAAAGGCATCGGAATCTTCGTATTCGCCGTCGGCTTCATCGCGAAACCATTCGGCTGCTCCTGTCAAAATCTGGTTTGCAAAGGCAGCTCCTTCTTGTCGTGGAATAAATTGCACTTGCCTTTTATTATTGCGCTCAGCCCCAATCACGGCATTAATTAAAGGCGCAATACGGTTAAAAGTCATGACCGGTCTGTTTTGTTCGTGCAAGACAGCCAAGTCTTGCTCATTCCATTGCCGTCCATTATAAAAATCGTAATCTTCCTGGGCATTTTTTCGCCATTTTTCGACATGATCAATATCATCCTGATACCAACCCACGAGTTTTTTAAATAGTGCTTGATTTTCAAGCGTTTCGATTTGATTAAAAGAAGAATCTGTAGACATATTCATTAAAAAGCCATCCATGAAGTTTGAGAATGGTGAAACGAGCGATAAGGTTTTTTTCGCGCTTTAGCATTTGGCTGTTCATAAGCCACACACATCAGTCCAAAGGCATCGGCCCCATGGCTTGCCCAATCATGTTCAGCGCCTAGTCCGATATTGCGCTGTTCGTCGCGCTTTTCATGATACCAAGCAAGCGCTTTTCTGCCCGCACATGTCGTTTCACGATTAAACCATAGTGCAGGAAACAACCGCCTTACGGCTTCGATACGCATTTTCACAGCGCCTGTTCCTTGATTAGGAATTATTTTGGTTTGAAAACCGGCTTGTTGAAGGGCACTTTCAAAACTCACATTATAGACACGATCTTTTGTTGCGCCATCATGAGGCAAGACCATAAGAGCCTTTTCATATCCCCTTTGAAAGACCCAGCCCACATGCTCTGAGAGAGGTTGTCCTTGGGCTTCATAATAATCGAGCACTCGGATTTCCCGTCCAACAAATTGCGCCACCCACAATGCGGTAGCATCGGCCTTTGCTCCTGTTCCCCCGATATCCCAAAAGATTCTCACCTGCATCAAAGGATCACGTGGAACAGTTGTAATCCGCCCTTCCATTTCGGCTTCGAGAAGACATTTCTGATAATAAGCCCCTTGGACAGCTTGGAGATATTCGCCTTCCCAAATATGGTTATACTGCTCTGGTCTTTGCTGCAAATCGTCCATTCGATCACGATTGAGTTTTTCAGGAAATTGCGGATTATCACGCCAATTGATTTCCACCCCTTTGATATGAGGATTATCGACATTTCGGAAACGTTTTTCCACGGCTGCATTTTCATGGCATGGGTTCCATGTCACCCATAATTCTGCATTCCAATCTTTTCCTTCTTCGCGCAAAGTTGGAATAAGTGTTTGCCAAGCAGTTTCTGTAACGGGCTCGGCTTCATCGACCCAACAAAGGAAAACGCGCCCCATTGATTTAATACTTGCGATATTGCGATCAAGCCCAGCAAACACATAGACGATCCGTCCATCTTTTGACTTAATATATTTATCGCCGATTTCATAATAGTCTTGTAAAAAAGGATAAGATTCGATAGCGCGTTTAATTTCCTCCAAAGAACTTTCATTAAGAGAATTTTGAAATTGCCGTGCACAAAGAATAATCCCGCGTTCTCCAGCCATTCCATGGCGATATCCCACCACAGCCGACATCAAAGCAAAAGAACGTGTTTTTCCAGAGCCCCGTCCTCCCCAAGCGGCTCGCACATCGGCATTTCCAGTAAAGACAGGAATAAGCTTTGGAATAAGAGCCACTTGAGCCGTTTTCTGCTCAATTTTTTGAGAAATTTTCTGAACAGTTGTCATTATAAATTTTCATACTTTAGCAATAATTGCGCTGCACCCTTTTGCTTATCCCAAGTTTAATGATCCCAGAGCAATTGAACGAAAAGAGCAATTGAACGAAAAACGCCCTTCTCAAAAGCAGCGCTTTATCTTTTCTTCATCCTAATATTCAATAAATTTCACTTTTTTGCATGAGATCCCCTTGACCCCACCTATGCGCCCCAAGTCCCCAAGGCACAAAAGCCCCACCCCCTCAAACACCGCGCCTGTCATCCCCCAACCACAAGCAAGGTATCCCCCCAACCAAATCATAGCCTCAGCACATGGCTCTCAGGCATATCCAAAGCCCAACATCCTCCAATATCATGCCTCTCAAGCATCACCAATCCTCACACTTTATCCCCCAAGATACCCCCACCAAAACACATGCATCCCGCAAGCATAACACTTCTCTCAAGTTTCATGCCCCTCCCCCATCAAAACACTGTTCCATATCCACCACACAAATACCCTGCACCAAATTCCCTCCAGCACACGGGGGCCCTTACGGCATCATTCACCAAAGCCCCTTCCCAATATCACGAGCGCCTACAAGCACGATAGCCTCCGCTTCAATCCCCTCAAGATAGGCAATCACCAAAGCAGCCCCCTTGCAAGACATCACCCCACATCACCCACCCAAGCCTAACATTTTTCAATATCACAAGCCTCATTTATCGAGGTATCATGCTTCTCCAGTTCACTATTTTTTGCATTCACTGGTACAATCTCAATATGCGAAACTGTTTTTGATATCTCCACACCTTCAATAACGAGAAAAGCCCAAACCTTCACAAAAATCCAAAACAGTAGATAACATCACGCCCCCTAAGCATTGTACCTCTCGAGTATCACCTCTTCAGCACACGCCCCTCTGTCATCGCCCATAAAATCCGGCGTCTCCACGTAGGAAGCCCAAATATCTCCCACCGAAATATTCTGCTCTCCAGTAAACGCCCAAACATCACCGCTCCTTCTTCAAGCCTCAGTTATCGAGGTATTATGCTTCTCCGGTTCGCTATTTTTTGCATTCACTGGTACAATCTCGATACGCGAAACTGTTTTAACCTGCCCTTCTCCAGCCCCCTGAAGAGGCAACACTTTTGCAAGAAGCGAAAAAAACGGTACGGGATTATTGAGAGCATGATACTGAAGATAAGACACCAGCCCATCTTCACCATAGTGATATCCAGCCTGCTCCGCCGCTGTCAAAAGAGCTTCATTAAATCGCTTTGTTGTTTTATTTAAAGCCCCTTTTTTCCGCCCTCTTCGACGTAAGGGAAGACAATGTTCATCTACCATCATCATGTTCCTTCCAACTAAAGAGAAACCAAAACCTCAAACACAAAAAATGACATAAAAATCAGCAACAAAATTTGACAAGCATTCAACAATTAAAAAAAATGGGACACACCCAAAAAGATAAGAGCCCACATAAAGCCCAAATCCTCCGCATAATTTTACAGATTCACATTTTTACGCTTTTACATCATTACAGAACGCAGCCAAACGAAACTCAAAAACCGCCATCCCCACGCCCCTCTGTAAACACGGGTCTGCAACAAGCTGATTTCTCGTCTATCAAATTTCCCTGCTGATTATTTCATATGGCTATCCCACACTTCAAAGAATGGTGTTTCATCAAACACGCCAGATAAGCTCTGATCTACAATTCGACTTCAAAAAGCAAATTTTCCTCTGCTGAATAAAGCTTCCACCCCGCACCGATTTTAAACTATCATCCAACCTTTTACCCAATAAATTCCCCTACTAACATCAGATTACCGCCCCCAAACATCCCTATTTTACAATATAACAGACTAGAAAATCTTTTAATTTTCTTGCCAATCCCTTGAAATTACTTTATCATTCAAAGGATATTTTGATCGTCCACGCAACGATCAATAAGGGATAGTAAAGCCCTAAGCTCTAGCGTAAAAATGAACCCACTTTGTGGGTGTCTCGGGATTCCGGGAGTTTTTGCTATGTCCAGGTGTGATAAGCACTAAAAGCAAAAATGCTGACTAGAGCTCAGTACTTTACTACTCCCGGAATACCAATGCGAGGGCGCTCGCAACCGGAGGGGAGCTTGAAGTGCAAACTAAAAATTCACATTTCAATGATATTTCAATAGGTAAAAGAATCCGTCACAGACGCATTTCAATGGGACTTTCTCAAAAGGAATTAGGAAGCCATTTAGGTGTCAGTTTCCAACAAATCCAGAAATATGAAAAAGGTTTAAATCGTGTAAGCGCGGGGTGTTTGCTCGAAATTGCTAAAAAACTAGCAGTTCCTATGAACTTTTTTTATGCGGACCTTTTAACAGCAGATATTCCCACAAAAGAACATGCCTTACACCACGATCAAGATACCACCAGCGAAAAAGAATACGCCCTTTTAAAAAACTTTAGAGAGCTCCAGCCGAAAAAACAAAAAGCAATTTTGTGGTTAATTTCTGATTAGACAAAAGCACACCCATCAACATCCCTCGCCAATATATCCAACACCCTTAAAATATAAGCTTCAGATCACGACACCTCAAAGAAGGCAATTTTATCAGACACGACAGATAAGCGCTGCCCTAAAATATTCCCTCACACACTTTTCTCCAGTCAACGCGATTTATACCCCTCTTCATCCCAGCTTTCCCCGCTCCATTCACAAATGCGTCCCCTAGTTCTCCGACCACATTCTATGTCAAGACAAAAACATACAACGCATAAATTCTTCACTTCACTTTTACAGATTCACGTTTTTACGCTTTTACATCTTTACAGAAAGCAACCAAATGAAACTTTTCCACCAGCGTCTTTCACTGCTCTGTCAAGAATCCGACATCTTGTAGCAGTTTCCTCCTACCAACCACTCAGACAGATTAGCACACCATACCCCTCAAGCAACGGTATTTCACCACATTCAACAAGCAAGGCTTTTCTGAATATTCTTACACCCATCCCTCTTCAACACAAAGAGCGAAAGCTCCTACAAATACCGATCAATTCCGCTTCGAAGCAAAGACCCCACCCAAAAGACAAAACTTCACACACACCAAAAAGCTTCTCCCACAGCGCCAATTTTCACATTCTGCATCCTAGCTTTCGACTTCATTTGCAGACTCGTTCCCCAGTCCTTTCCCCCCATTCCATGCCAAGACAAAAGCATACAACGCATAAATTCTTCACTTCACTTTTACGTATTCACGTTTTTACGCTCTTCTATCTTTACAAAAGGCAGCCAAACAAAATTTCCAAACTAACCCACCACTCAATAAACAAGAGTCTGTTAACAATCCCACTTTTTATCGAGCACATTGCATTTGGGCAACCACCTCTCACCCCCCCTCAAAGAATACTGTTTCACCAGACACGGACAGATAACCCCTACCCTCCAATATCCAGACACTCTCACAAAAAGCACCGTATAAATTGATATGCTTGAAGGTCCCTCGACGGCATATCATTGCCTCTAATGCCTCCATCTCACCCTACCTCAAATGACAATATTTTACTGCATAAGGCATAAGAATATAATGAGATAATTTTTAAGATACAAAAAAATGCTCTCATTTTCCAAATCTTTTAATTGTTCTTGCCAATCCCTTGAAATTACTTTATCACTCAAAAGGTGCCTTGATCGTCTACGCAGCGATCAATAGGGAGTTGAAGCCCGAAAACTCAAACGTTAATTTACCCCACTTTGTGGGTATCCCGGAGTTCTGGGAGTTTTTGCTATGTCCAAGTGCTTGTCAGCACTAAAAGCAAAAAGCTGATTTGAGTTCAGTGCTTTCAACCTCCCGGAATACTCATGCGAGGGCGCTTGCAACTGGAGGGGAGCTTGAAGTGCAAACTAAAAATCCAGATTTCGCACTTTTTTAAAAAGTACCCAATCTTATAGTCTTTGAAATTATTTTGATTTTTCTTGCCAATCTTCTGAAATTGCCTTATGAATTGATCTGTGTTTTTGATCGTCCACGCAACGGTCAAATAGGGATTTGAAAGCCCGAACGCTCAGTACATAAATTTATCCCGCTTTGCGGGTATCCCGGAATTCCGGGAGCTTTTGCTATGTCCAAGTGCTTGTCAGCACTAAAAGCAAAAGGCTGGCTGAGCTCAGTGCTTTCAAACTCCCGGAATACTCATGCGAGGGCGCTCGCAACCGGAGGGGAGCTTGAAGTGCAAACAAAAAATCCACATTTTAATGACATTTCAATAGGTAAAAGAATCCGTCACAGACGCATTTCAATGGGGCTTTCTCAAAAGGAATTAGGAAGCTATTTAGGTGTCAGTTTTCAACAAATCCAGAAATACGAAAAAGGATCTAATCGTGTAAGCGCGGGGTGTTTGCTCGAAATTGCTAAAAAACTAGAGGTTCCTATGAACTTTTTTTATGCGGACCTTTTAACAGCAGATATTCCCACAAAAGAACATGCCTTACACCACGATCAAGACACATACAGCGAAAAAGAACACGCACTTTTGAAAAACTTTAGAGAGCTCGAAGCGAAAAAACAAAAAGCAATCTTGTGGTTAATTTCTGATTAGGCAAAAGCGCATCAATCGACATCCTTTGCCAATATTCCCCTCTGCCTAAAGCCTTGCCCGCCTGATATCACCACATCTCAAAAAACGGTTTACGACATCATAGGATAACAAACTTCAAAATAGGATAAAAACACCAAAACCTTGGAAAAACATCCCCACCCCTCTCACAGAATCTTATCAAAAGACTCTTCTGATTTAAACGCACAATTCCGATTGTATCATTATGATACCTTTTTACATTTACCTTGTCAAGTTTTTATATTTTTCTTTTGATATTTTTGTGTTTTTCTTTAAGGAAGCCACATCCCTCAAAACACCCTTCCCTGCAAAATTCCCCTCATACAAAACACAATGTCTAAAACAACAAGAGCTAAAATAGGATTTTTCCTAAATAGCCTTCCCCCTCTAAATGGGCTTCCCCCTAAATAGGCTTTCATTGTATTGCTCATTCACCCACTTATTAAAAAAAACACTTCTCAATGCTTCTCACACCCATTTCACGGATATCCCCATACAAATATAGATGCAACTATAATTGTTAAGCTCCGCATAGAATATAAACGCCAACCACAATTTTTCTCTCTTCACATCTCTTTACACATCAACTCTGCAATCTGTTCACAGCCATTCCCCACACACTCTTCTCCAGAAAACGCACTTCAACAGCACTCTTCATCCCAACTTTCTCCTCCATTCACGAAGACACTTCCCCCAATCCTCGCACCACATTCCATGCCATGATAAAAGCCCACACAAAGCACAAATCCTCCGCTTCATTTTACAGATTCACATTTCTACGCTTTTACATCATTACAGAACGCAGCCAAAGGAAACTCCCAAACCACCACGCGATAATTTGATAAAAACAAAACACCTTTACAACAATCTCAAACAACAGATTTCTGTAAAGAGCTCATATGAATTTAATTGATCAGATCTGACTATTAGATTGGCATATAGAGCCGTAGAACAGAAAGTAATTTTCTATAAGACAGAAACGATAAAAGCGCTATATAACTGAGACAGAACATGAAGAAATGCAAACAGATAAAACGACATCTTTCTTCGTTACAACACTGAAATTGTAAACGAGACGATGAATAACTATCGTCTGAATATGCAATTTTCACATCTGCAAATTTTTATTGATTAATTCAATCCCAACACTTCCCCTGAAACACATTTCTTCATTATCTACTTTTTTGAGACAAACCGGTAAAGGGGTTTCATCGATTATAAGTGCGGATATAATAACGCGTTACTCCAACCTCATCATAAGAAACCATAGACATGATACCTGTCTTTATTGGCGTTATTTGATAAGTCAAGATTACACCATTTTGCTGTTTGTTTGGTTGATCTGTATAGATCACGTTATATCCATTCCGTCGCAAAAGATCAATAAATACAGGAGTAAAGTTGTCTTCTGTTTTATTTTTTTTCACAATAAGTGTTGTTGTAGCGGGCAGTAAAGGTTTTTTAAGATTACGAACAAAATCGTTAGCAATTAATTTTACATCATCTTTCGTAATATTTGGACCGACATAACTTGATGAATAATTACTGATAGATGCACAACCAGCCACCAATACAAGCGGTAACGGAAATAAATATTTTGACATCTTAACTCCCCTATTAATTGCATTCTCTCCTGAAAAGCTCCTACACCAGAAATAAGAGCCTCCTTTCAAAGAATAGCCTTAACAACATATTTCTTTACTATCAAGCATTAGTTAATCACTTTCTCGCTTGTTTAAAAAAACGACCACCATCTCTCATAGTACTCAAAGCTTATGTTTAAGACACAAAATATATATGTTAAAAGTACGAAAAAACACATGTAAAGCATATAGTATATGTATACTTACTTTCATGGTGTGTTGCATTACATAAACCAACGCACAGCACCCTTCATTTCCCCTCCATTCACAAAAACACTTCCCCCCAATCCTTCTCACCACATTCCGCGCCCCCAAAAGCCCAAAGTGACCAAAAACACGCACAATATATAAACCACAAATCCCCCACTTCACTTTTACAGATTCACATTTTTACGCTTTTACATCATTACAGAACGAAGCCAAGGAAAGGTTCACCGCCCCGTACCACTCTATAAACAACGGTCTGTAAAGAATTCAAATGCTTGCCTAGCAAGTTTCTACCACTGACCACTCATTCGTTTCAGATCACCCCCTTCAAAGAGCGGTGTTTTTACCTCATGAATAAGATAATGAGCGAACCGTCTTTAGAAAAAAGAAACGGCATGGAGATATCAAATATATCAATGGTCGTCATCGACTGTCGTGTTAAGAGGTGTTAACTCTTTATTTTTCTTAATTTTTACAACGCCAATAATTCCGGTGGAAATAATTAATGCGGACATAGCTAAAAAAGAGCTTAACAATCCTACGAGTACCAAAAGTCCCGCAATAAAGCCAGACATTGCTTCGGCAGAGTTCGCTAAAGTTGAAAAGGTTCCAAAACTCTTACCAAAATCTTCACGACGAGAATATAATTGAATAGCTGAGACTAAACCAATATCCACAAAGGCACCAATAAATCCCAGAACAAATGCTAACACGAGAAGGAATTTTAAATAAATTTCTGCAGCTAAGGGCATAACAAACAGGATAACCCCATAAAGAAGCCAAAATATCATGAGCTTCAACGATGTAATATTTAATATAATTTTACTATAGAACAAACCACCAACAATAGTTCCAACAGCCATGAGAGAAAAAATATAACTCACAAGGCTCTCCTCTCCCCCCACAAAAAGAACAAAAGCTGGAATTAAAAATCTTAAAATAGCACCCGTAAAGAGAATAGCAAACGACGATCCAACGAGCGTAATAAATAAATTATTATTTTCTGTAGAAATATATTTAAGATATGAAGCTGTTTCTCGATAAATTTTTATAAAATTGAATGATTTACTCTCGCTTGAATTTAAATTCATGAGATTAAATAACATGATAATAGATATAAAATAGGTAAAAAAATCAAAAATGAGTACTGCCGATTTATTTGCTAAAAAAAGCAGTATGGAACAAACCAAAGGGCCAATGACGGCTGCCGTTTCCATGATAATTTGAGCAATGCTATTGGCCTTTGTAAGATCTTTTATTGAAAACATTCTGGGAATAGCAGCTTGAAAACTTGGTTGGAAAATACTTCTTCCTATCGTTGTACATATTGCTGCAAAAATAAGAACAATGATATGTGCCGTACCTGTTATATAAGTTATAAAAACAAACAATGAAGCTAATAATCTAACAACTTCACTTAAGATCATATTTTTCTTCAAAGAAAAATTATCCGCTAACCAACCTCCTATAGGGCCAAAAAAGAGAAAAGGGATAAATCGAAAAAAATACACAAGACCTGTAAAAAAGGTGTTATCTGTTAATTCTAAGACCAGTAAAATAAAAACAACTTCATAAGCATAATCTCCAACTTTAGAAATAAAGAGAGAGCAAAAAAGAGCTAATGGACTCTTTTTTAAAAACAAATTCATACCAACCATCCGATATTAAACTTTTCTACACTTAAAGTTACACTTCCTTCGATACAATTGGTGATATGAACTTCAGAAGAGTCTTTTATTCTAATAAATCGCTTAATAAGTTAAGTGAAAACTTTTAAAGAAATACTCCTCTTGATATAAGCATTTACTCTAATATCAAGTAATATCTTAAAAAAAAGAAAGAATGTAAAAATTATGAGATCACAATCTTCCATATTATTACATTGACCTCCGCCCCACGTTTCAAAGAATGAAAATTCCCAACCAGCACTAGTCTACAATCCCACAATAAAAAGCAACTTTCCCCACAAAATAAAGCTTACACCCAACCACTTCTCAAACGACAGCACGTCATCAGGCTCAACACAAATCAAGCCCTATCTCCAAAACCGCCATCCTTCACGCATCTCTTTGCACCACCGCCTTACCCACACTCTCCTCCTATCCATGCGCACTCTCTTCATCCTCCATTCCCCTTTTTCTCTCCCGTCACACACTTAACAACTTAACAGCACTCTTCCTCTAAACTTCCATTCACGAAGACACTTCCCCCCAATTCTCGCACCACATTCCACGCCCCCAAAAGCCCAAAGTGACCAAAAACACGCACAATATATAATCCACAAATCCCCCCACTTCACTTTTACAGATTCACATTTTTACGTTTTTACATCTTTACAGAACAAAGCCAACGAAAAGTTCACCACCCCGCACAGCTCTATAAACAATAGTCTATAAACGAATCCAGCTTTTTGCCTAGTACCCTTACAGTCTTCAGACCCGCCCCTCAAAAGAAAATGTTTCATCAGACCAGACAAGATAAGCCCAGCCAAAAATATTCACCACACACTCTAAAAAACACCTAAATGTGGAAATTGATATACTTGATATCATCCCCCCTCCAAATAACGCCGTTTTATAGCACATTGATTTTTCTTGCCAATCTTCTGAAATTACTTTATTACTTAAAGTGTGATTTTGATCGTCCACGCAACGATCAATAGGGAACTGAAAGCCCGAAACCTCGATACATAAGAATGAACCCACTTTTGTGGGTGTCCCGGAATTCCGGGAGTTTTTGCTATGTCCAGGTGCGATGAGCACTAAAAGCAAAAAGCTGATTTAGGTTCAGTATTTTTGACTCCCGGAATACCAATGCGAGGGCGCTCGCAACCGGAGGGGGGCTTGAAGTGCCAACTAGAAATCCACATTTTATCGACATTTTGATAGGCAAAAGAATCCGTCATAGACGCATTTCAATAGGGCTTTCCCAAAAAGAATTAGGAAGCCATTTAGGTGTCAGTTTCCAACAAATCCAAAAATACGAAAAAGGCTTCAATCGTGTAAGCGCAAAATGTTTACTGGAAATCGCTCAAAAACTAGAAGTTCCTATGAACTTTTTTTATGCAGACATTGCCACAAAAGAAGATCTCTCAACAAAAGAAACTCTCTTACACCATAATCAAGAAACCTATAGCGAAAAAGAACACACCCTTTTGAAAAATTTTAGAGAACTCCAGCCGAAAAAACAAAAAGCAATCTTGTGGCTAATTTCTGATTAAGCAACAGCACAACGATCAACATTATTCCATTCATATCCCCCCTTAAGTCAAATTCAAACCAGCTTCCCCTCAAACAACAGCACTTCATCAGGCTCAATAACTCAAACCCTGCCCTCAAATATTCTAGCACACCACACCCCTTCAAAGAGCAATGTTTTACGGCAGACTAGGATAATCAGCTGCATTTTTGTTGTCACTTATAATTTTCCAATGACTTTTGAATGCCTCAATTAGTCTTTTTATAGCACTTTCACTCTTTTTAAAGCTTCTTTCTCTGCTTCTTCTTTTAACTTCATGTCATTGGTGCCTTCATACCTTTTTATTGTTTTTTCAATCTGATCATCAGTCCCTGCTTTAAAAACAATCATTGTTTCAAACGGACGAAATAATGACGATTGCGAAATATGAAAAAAGATATTCGTGCGCAAATTGTTTGGATCAAACTCGCTATACCTTTTTATTTTTAAGTCATCGATAGATATCGCTTTTTTTGACATAGCAAGACCAATAACATCGCTATTTTTCTCACCAAAATCTTTTACTTTTAAAAGGTTATTTTTAGCGTCACAAACTGTCGATATATTCATGACTTCGTTAAGAACTAGAGCATTTATATCAAATTGAGCACCTATGCCAAAAATGAATACAAGATCACGCAAAGAAAAAGCTTTTTGAAAATAACAAGCATTGTACAAACGTGAGGGAACCCCAAGACATCTGACTGCTCGTCGAATGATTTTTATAGCGAGCTCATATGATTTTTCATCTAAACGATGATCACGAATGTCTGGAATGTAGATTTCTTGTGTTTCTTGTAACGGTGCAACTTCACTGTTTACTGCACGATCAATAAGCTTTTCTAACCAATTGTAACTCTCAACATTATCCTGCTCTCGGACAGACGATCTAATCTCTTCTAAAAGATTGTCCAGCCCACACTCTTCTCTAAAAGCACGCTCTCTTCGATCACACGTCATCGTAAATGTATGGGTATTTTCTCGTTTGTCCGGTATAGATGATGCGTCAATTTTTGGATCATTCACTTTAAATGGATCAACGCTTTCTCCACTTTTAACAGATATCGAATGCTCACCTCTAATAGTATCAAAAACTCTCGCCCCTTGCTCCTCCCTAAAAGAAATGCCTTGTTCAAGAAACATCTTTAATGGATTGGAATCATCCGGTGTTAACGATATACGCTGTATTAAAGAGTCCAAAATTTCCTGTTGAAGCTTATCATCACTTATTAACGAATCTTTCCTATCCTCGTAGAAATCCTTTAAGCCTTCTGGAATACGCCGATTGTAACTCTTAACCTCCTTTGCAAACCAGCTGTTAATTAATTCCTTGTTTGTGGCTAAGTTTGTAGCTAATTTCATGAGATTATACCCCCCATTTAAATTTCAAATGACCCTTTTTATCAATAAACTCCAATACAGTTCTTATTAAAGTTCTTGAAAAAAGTTCATTATCTGTTTATTTTACTTAATATTTACCATATTATAGTTTATTGGTAAATAAGTAAAGTAAACTAAATTAAGATATAGATGATATTTTTAATATACACCTCCACTTAAACTTGTCTTTGTAACACGAATAGCGAAAATTTTAACCAAAACAGGTTAGGGAGCTTTTTTTAAGTCTTTATCTTGATTAAAAAACTGCAAAGGAGCAAACTTGATTGTGCAGATAATCATGCTTCATTATCTACGAGCCACTAACAAGAGTGCAATCAATCAAACAGTTAAAAAAAACTTTTAGCAAAATTTTAAAGCAAAAAAACGCACATCACCGAAAAAATGAGAGAGCAGTGCATTTTACGCATCCTCCACCTTTTTCTTAAACAGCAAAACTCCAATCCATCATCAAAATATCTTCGTCTAAAATCCCCCACACCCCCTCAAAGAGCAATGTTTTACGGCGGATAAACGGCATTTCTCTCTAACGTTTTTACGCACAAAGCAATAAAGCAATCCCGCTTGTGACTTCACTTATAACATTGCAAGAAAATAGTTTTCACGACAAACAGAAGTAAAAGAATCCTACGATATTCGAAAACGCTGATTTAACATGCAAAAACACCAGCCACTCCCTTTACTTTGCAATAAAATACCGCTTGTCTCATCGTGATCTTTCTAAATCAGCACGCTTCAAAGAGCGGTGTTTTATCGCATAATAGGATTATCACCGCCCTTTATAGCGTGAATTTTTCCACACTTAATCTTCAGGCAAAAATTCCAACCGATCTCCTTGTTTTGTAATTTTCACCGTTGTCTCATCGTGAATTTTTCCAAATAAGATATTTTCCGCCAATGGATCTTGAATTTCCTTTTGGATAATCCGTTTAAGCGGTCGTGCACCATAAAGGGGATCATAGCCTTTATCGGCAAGAAATTTTCTCACCTCTGGCTCGATTTGCAAAGTTATTTTGCGTTCATTGAGCAAATTTTGCAAATGTTCTATCTGAATATCGACGATAGCTTCCATATCGTGACGTTGCAGCCTTTGAAAGAGAATAATCTCATCAATACGGTTTAAAAATTCAGGACGGAAAGCCGCTTTAACGACATTCATAACATCATTTTTTGCCTGATCGGTTGTTTGCCCTTCAGGCAAAGCAGTTAAAAACTCAGCACCAAGATTAGAAGTCATAATCAACAAAGTGTTACGAAAGTCGACAGTTCTGCCCTGGCTATCCGTCAAGCGTCCCTCATCCAACACTTGCAACAAGAGATTAAAAATATCAGGGTGTGCTTTTTCAATTTCATCGAATAAAATGACTTGGTAAGGTCTTCTACGTACAGCTTCGGTCAGCACTCCCCCTTCTTCATATCCGACATATCCGGGTGGAGCCCCAATCAGCCGCGCCCCAGCATGTTTTTCCATATATTCTGACATATCAATACGCAACATGGCATTGGGGTCTTGGAAAAGAAAAGCGGCCAGTGCTTTGGTTAATTCGGTTTTCCCCACACCAGTAGGACCCAAAAACATGAAAGAGCCAAGGGGACGATTGGGATCTTGCAACCCTGCACGCGCACGACGTACAGCACGAGAAACAGCTTGCACAGCCTCTCCCTGCCCCACGACACGGGTTGTAATTTCATCTTCCATCCGCAACAGCGCCTCCCGTTCTGCCTCCAGCATTCGATCAACAGGAATACCGGTCCAGCGCGAAACAATCCGCGCCACATGTTCAGCAGTAACCGTCTCTTCAACGAGATGATTTTGTTGGTCATCATTTTCAGCTAAAGTCAATTGTTTTTCGAGTTCAGGAATGACACTATAAGCGAGCTCTCCAGCGCGTTGGAATTGTCCATCACGTTGTGCAATAGCCAAAGCATTACGGGCTTCTTCGAGTTGTTTTTTCAAATCAGCAGCATGCCCTAATTTTTGTTTCTCAGCCTGCCAAGCACTTGTCATCTCAGCGGACTGTTGTTCCAATGTTTTGAGTTCCTCCTGCACATTTTCCAAACGTTCTTTTGCTGTTGGCTCGACATCTGTTTTCAAAGCTTCCCGTTCGATCTTCAACTGTAAAATACGCCGATCAACAGCATCGAGTTCTTCCGGCTTTGAATCGACCTGCATACGCAACCGCGCAGCCGCTTCATCGATCAGATCAATAGCTTTATCCGGCAAGAAACGATCTGTAATATAGCGGTTAGACAAACGCGCCGCCGCAATTAAAGCACTATCAGCCAAACGAACTTTGTGATGTTGTTCATATTTTTCCTTAATACCGCGCAAAATAGAAATAGTATCTTCCAAAGAGGGTTCAGGTACAAAGACAGGTTGGAAGCGGCGTGCAAGAGCAGCGTCTTTTTCGACATATTTTCGATATTCATCGAGCGTAGTAGCGCCCACACAATGGAGTTCTCCGCGTGCAAGAGCAGGTTTTAACAAGTTAGAAGCATCCATAGGACCGTCAGATTTTCCAGCGCCAACAAGATTGTGCAATTCATCAATAAAGAGGATAATTTGTCCATTTTCGGCTTGCACCTCTGCCAGCACCGCTTTAAGGCGCTCTTCGAATTCCCCACGATACTTTGCACCAGCGATAAGCGCTCCCATATCCAGCGCATGAAGCTGTTTATCCCGCAAAGTTTCAGGTACATCGCCATTAACAATGCGCAGAGCTAACCCTTCCACAATAGCTGTTTTCCCCACCCCAGGCTCACCAATCAACACGGGATTATTTTTGGTACGCCGTGAAAGCACCTGAATAGTGCGGCGGATTTCCTCTTCCCGCCCAATCACAGGGTCGAGTTTTCCTTCACGGGCATCTTTTGTGAGATCCCGGGCATATTTTTGCAAGGCATCATATTGTCCTTCAGCATGGGGGCTTGTTGCTGTTTTTCCTTTCCGCAGCGCATTAATTGCCCGATTAAGCGCTTGCGGGGTCAATCCTCCACTTGTTAAAATATCGGCTGTTTTTGCGGTCTTTTCCATGATCAGCGCTTGCAACATGCGCTCCACGGTCACAAACTGATCACCGGCTTTTTTCGCAATATCCTCAGCCAGCGCGAAAACTTTTGCCAATGGCTGAGAAAGATAGAGCTGTCCATTTCCCCCTTGCACTTTAGGCAAAGCATCAAGTGCTTCTTTTAGCGCCTTTTGAATAAGAGTAAGATCACCACCAGCGTTTTGGATAAGCGATGCAGCCAATCCTTGAGAATCGTCTAACAACACTTTCAGGAAATGCTCCGGCAAAAACTGCTGATGATCAGAAGCAAGAGCGCTATTTTGTGCTGATTGTAAAAAACCCTGCACGCGTTCGCTATATTTTTCCAAGTTCATTTTTTTTCCTTAAATCTCAAGCCATCACCACACTTTAACCTCTCCAATATTCCACAAAAGAAACATCCAGAAAGGATTATCCAGCCTCTAAAAAACACCGCGAAAAAAGCAGCAAGAAGAAGAACCATAGTGCTAAAAAGAATATGGGTTTCTACAAGCCTCATAGCAAGAGGGAGAAAAAAAATACGCTATCATTTTAAATAAAAACCGCAACTTTTCTTATACCCCCCATCATCACTCCCCTTTTTAAACCATCACCCCTAAATTCCACCATTAAAACTTAAATTTGAACAGCAGAAAAGGAGCATGCAAAAACACTTTAAACAAAGTAGTCTTTACAGCATATAGTTTAGAGTAAACATTAAAGTATTTTCTCTAATTTTACTTAACAAATCATTGAATATATGATTTAATACTTATAAAGTTACACTATTTTTATTAAGATAGAGGATTTGAGTATGTACCATACTGTAAAAAAGGTTATTTTAATACTTTTATTCCTTCTGATAAGTAAACCAAGCTATGCCGTTTTTGCCGGCAAAGTTATTACAATAGAGCATGAATGGCTTAAAAATGCATCATTTGATCTATTTGTTTTCACCCAGCAAGTAAATTACGATGGTGGGTCTAACTCCATCTATTTCTGGGGAAATAAATTTGAATTCCAAAATGGAAAAAGTGGACAAATTGGTTTTTTCAACAGGAGCGGCCGTACCATTCATTTTTCTATCTGGAATGCAACGGGATGGAAGGGTAATACATGTAAGCATTTTACTCAAGAAGGTTCAGGAGTACGATGTGAAATTAACTTTCCATGGGAGATGGGACGCAGATATCGATTATATGTTGAAAAAAATGGAAATCTAGTTACAGCGACAGTAGTCGATTTTATAACGGGTAAAAAAGTGAATATTGGGACCATAGAAGTACCAAATACATTTGGACAACTCCGTAAATCTTCAAGTTTTGTTGAAGACCATTCTCGTTGGAAGAGACATCTCTCCTCCTGTTATGATTTAAGTCCGCAAAGTTCGATTTTTTTTGAGCCTCAAGGCATAAAACAAAACAAGCTACACGAAGGGAGTCTGAAAGCTTCTAATCAAGGAAAGTGTCGAGATTCTGACCTCATCCAAACATCATGTACATCCAACTTTTGCATGACAAGTATAAGCGACTTTGGAGGTTTAGCCTCGCCTACTACTAAACCAGAAATACAAATTTCCAATGAGAAAGATCTGTCTGCAGAAACAATTTCTAACGTTTTGAAACAAAAAGAGCTTGTCGTTATTCGTTCAAAAAATCGTTCTTGGGCACCCAATATCTTTTTGCCATCTCCTGATTCATTTAAGTGGAAATCAATCTTTATAGATCATCTAGCGGCTTTCAGTTCTACGCTTCACACCACTCACGGCACACAAAAGATAACCACAGGTCAAAAGATTATGTATATGTCTGATGGAAAAACTTGGAAAATTATGAAAAGAAACTAACTTTTTTCTTCTTGATAAGCCCCTCACTCCCCTTTGAAAACAACTGGGGGTGAGAAAGTTTTTTTTCATTTCCCCACCACGGCTCCCTTTCCCAGTTATTTTTTCGAGCCCTGCTCTCATCCCTTTAGCTCACCTCATCATCATACTTTCCAGCGCATTTTCTCCATTCTCATCCTCTTTCAAAACCACAACACCCTTTAATAAAATCCTCACCTCCCTCTTCTATCACCCTCACACCATCCCTTCACGCATCCCTTTGCACTACCCCCGCCTCTTATCCACACCCTCCCCTTGTCCATAGGCACTCTCTCCATTCCACGCCCCCCTTTTCTCTCCCATCACACATTTACGACTTACAGCACTCTTCATTCCAGCTTCCCTCCTCGATTAACAAGCTCTCGTTCTCCCCCCATTTATCTCACCCCATCCATGCAAAAACCCAACGTGCCCCCAAAATTAGCTCACCTCATCATCATACTTTCCAGCGTATTTTCTCCATTCTCACCCCCTTTCAAAACCACAGCACCCTTTAATAAAAGCCTCACCCTCCCTCTTCTATCACCCTCACACCATCCCTTCACGCATCCCTTTAAACTACCCCCACCTCTTATCCACACCCTCCCCCTTGTCCATAGGCACTCTCCCATTCCACGCACTCCTTTTTCTCTCCCATCAAACATTTACGACTTACAGCACTCTTCATTCCAGCTTCCCTCCTCGATTCACAAGCTCGTTCTCTCCCCATTTATCTCACCCCATCCATGCAAAAACCCAACGTGCCACCAAAACACGCACAATGCATAAATCCATAAATCCTCCTCTTCACTTTAACAGATTCACATTTTTACGCTTTTACACATTCACAGAAAACAGCCAACGAAAGATTCACCCCACGCACTGCTCTGTAAACACTGCTCTGCAAAAATCTGATTTCTTGTCTATTAGATTCCCCTGCTGATTATTTCATATGGCTATCCCACATATCAAAAAATGCTGTTTCATCAGACAAGACAAATAAGCCCTTCCTCCAAATATTCTCCACATACTCTTCTCCAGAAAACGCACTTAACACCCCTTTTCATCCCAGCTTTCCCCTCTCCACTCACAAATGCATTCCCCCATTTATCTCACCACATTCCACGCCAAATAAAAGTATACACAAAGCACAAATCCCCCGCATCATTTTACGGATATACGTTTTAACGCTTTTACGTTATTACAGAAGTCAGCCAAATAAAATTTCCACATCACCACCCCGCACCGCACTGTAAACACTGTTCTGAAAACGAACCCAGCTTTTTGCCTAGTACCTTACAGTCTCCCCCCCAAAAAAGACAGCACTTCACCAGGCTCAACAAATCAAGCCCTACCCTGAATATTCAAGCTCTTCACTCCTCCTTCAAATAGCGCCGTTTTACGGTATAACAGAATAGAAAATTTTTCATTTTTCTTGCCAATTTTCTGAAATTACTTTATCACTTAAAGTGTAATTTTGATCGTCCACGCAGCGATCAACAGGGAACTAAAAGCCCTAAACCCTAACGTACAATTGAGCCCACTTTTTCGAATATCCTTAGAATTCTGGGAGATTTTGCTATGTCCAGGTGCGTTTCCGCACTAAAAGCAAAAAGCTGACTAGGGTTCAGTACTTGTTACTCCCGGAATACCAATGCGAGGGCGCTCGCAACCGGAGGGGGGCTTGAAGTGCAAACCAAAAATCCACATTTTATCGACATTTTGATAGGTAAAAGCGCGATTTATAATCCATATTTCGCACTTTTTAAAAAGTACCCAATCTTATAGTCTTTGAGATTATTTTGATTTTTCTTGCCAATCTTCTGAAATTACTTTATCACTTAAAGTGTAATTTTGATCGTCCACGCAACGATCAACAGGGAACTAAAAGCCCTAAACCCTAGCGTACAATTGAACCCACTCTTGTGGGTATCCCGGGATTCCGGGAGTTTTTGCTATGTCCAGGTGCGTTTCCGCACTAAAAGCAAAAAAGCTGACTAGGGTTCAGTACTTTTAGACTCCCGGAATACCAATGCGAGGGCGCTCGCAACCGGAGGGGGGGCTTGAAGTGCAAACCAAAAATCCACATTTTATCGACATTTTGATAGGCAAAAGAATTCGTCAAAGAAGAATTGCCATGAGCCTTTCTCAAAAAGAATTAGGAAGCCATTTAGGTGTCAGTTTCCAACAAATCCAAAAATACGAAAAAGGCTTCAATCGTGTAAGCGTAGGGTATTTACTCAAAATCGCTCAAAAACTAGAAGTTCCCGTAAACTTTTTTTATGCAGATATTGCTACAAAAGAAGATCTTCCCACAAAAGAAACTCTCTTACACCACGACCAATACACCTATAGCGAAAAAGAACACACCCTTTTAAAAAATTTTAGAGACCTCCAGCCGAAAAAACAAAAAGCAATCTTGTGGTTGATTTCTGATTAAGCAAAAGCACAACAATCAACATTATTCGTTAATCCCTCTAAAATATAAGCTTCAGATCACGCCCCCTCAAAGGAGAGTGCTTCAAAAGGCGCTACAAACAAGCCCACCCCTAAAATATTCAACACACACGCGCCCATACCTAGATACGGAAATTGATATGCCTGATATCAACCTCAAAAAGCATTTTTTCACAGCATAAGAGGATAATTCTTGAGATCCAAAAATATTTTCATTTCTCTTGCCAATCTCCTGAAATTGCCTTATGAATAAATACTGTAAGTTTGGTCATATACGCGACGACCAATAGGGAACTGAAAACCCGAAGACTTGACACATGAATTTATCCCGCTTTGCGGGTATCCCGGAATTCCGGGAGATTTTGCTATGTCCAGGTGCGATGAGCACTAAAAGCAAAAAGCTGAGTCAAGTCAGTGTTTTCAGACTCCCGGAATACCAATGCGAGGGCGCTCGCAACCGGAGGGGGGCTTGAAGTGCCAACTAAAAATCCATATTTTATCGACATTCTGATAGGCAAAAGAATCCGCCACAGACGCATTTCAATGAGCCTTTCGCAAAAAGAATTAGGAAGCCATTTAGGTGTCAGTTTCCAACAAATCCAAAAATACGAAAAAGGCTTCAATCGTGTAAGCGCAGGATGTTTACTCAAAATCGCTCAAAAACTGGAAGTTCCTATAAGCTTTTTTTATGCAGACATTGCCACAAAAGAAGATCTTCCCACAAAAGAAACTCTCTTACACCACGACCAATACACCTATAGCGAAAAAGAAAACACTCTTTTGAAAAATTTTAGAGACCTCCAGCCGAAAAAACAAAAAGCAATCTTGTGGTTGATTTCTGATTAGGAAAAAGAGCAACAATTAACATACCCCCCTGCCTAAAGTTTCCCATACCTGATATCACCATACCTCCAAGAATGATATTTTACGGCATATAAGATAATTCACACTATAGCTCCTCGTTTTCTGTTTCCATTATTGCTTCAAGTCAAGCTGATTAAGGATTGGCAGCTGAGTTTTTAAGTTTGACTATTAGTAGCAAAGCGGAGTTAAACAAAAATGACATTGTCGCTCAAAACCATGCCCCCAATTGCATTTACGAAACGGTGGAACAGTGTCAAGAAGGCAAAGCCCCGAAAAAAACATATGAGCGTTTAAGTAAAAATCAAAAATTGAATCTATAACGTTGAAAAAGCTGCTCTATGTTGGATTATCTCCACGTCCTCTAAATCTCAGAAAAATGATTTAAAACATTTGTTTTATTGATGAGCCAATCATTGAGATCGAACAATTAACAAAGAACGGTTCAGCAATATCCTGATAGCCAATAAACAGAATAATCCACTCAATCCAGAAAGAAGGAACAATTTTCCAGCCGAAGTGTGACCTAAAACAAACGCTCCAACAAACGGCGCCACCAACATAGCTAAATTTTGTATAGACTGCACCCATCCGGAAGCCAATCCAATCTGTTCATTGAAATTGCTTACCAGATAAACATTAGAAGATATGGAAAAGTAAGCGCTAACCATTCCAATAAGGAAAAAACAGAGCAACAAAGTCTCAATACGGAGTAAATCAAAGTAAAAAAAGCACACTGAGATCATGACAAAACCAATCATTGTTGACATTGCCGGCATTAACAACTCTGATATTTTGCCTGTAAGGGGTTTATACTTTGATTGTTTCACACTCCAAAATCCATAGAGAAAATTACCGATTGCCGAAGCCGATACCAGCATCCCAAGAGCCTGTTTATTCATTTTCATTGCACTAAGAATAACCGGCAACTGATTATTCACCATAAAGATCATGGCAAAATACACAAACATCACCGCCACATAGGCATACCAAGTTGTCCCATAAAGCCTCTGCTTTGATTTTATGGTATTCGCTGTTTTTATCATGAGCGACGAGACAGGTTGTGCACCAAGACAACAAAACACCATAAAGCCTAGCAATGTCAAAAATCCCGAAAACAATAAAGTATAGGTATCTGATAAAAGTATGGACAGAGCACTCCCCAAAGCAGGTCCTATCATCTTTGCTGCGCTATTGATCATGTTAAGCACAGAATAGTAACGAGTCCGTCCGTTTTCAGACACCGAATTTGCACTAAGAACGGAAATTGCAGGCATGGCTAAACTGTTGAATGTCGCTCGAATAACTGCCAGTATAATAAATCCTTGCAGACTCGTCGCCATCAATAAACCGACAGTACAGAGTGCCCGTAACAGCAGTGACGCCCGCAACCAATGGATCATAGAACGGTGACTTACCAACATTCCAATTGGCTTAGACAGAACGATACCAGGTAATAATGTTGCCGCTCCAATAAAAGCGACATCATATTGATCAGCTTTCCACGTGAACACAGATACGGTCAAAATCACGATATAATCAATCCAACCGCCAAATGACACCACGCCATTACCCAGCAAAAGCACCAACAAGCGATTTTTTACTGCCCCGTCTCTTTGCACCAAAACACGCACCCCTTCTTTTTCGTTAGCAATACTGCTTAGATGATCAATTCTTCCTCATACCCTAAAGGCACCAACAGCTTTCACGCAACAAAGCACCAACAAGCGATTTTTTACTGCCCCGTCTCTTTGCACCAAAACACGCACCCCTTCTTTTTCGTTAGCAATACTGATTAGATGACCAATTTTTCCTCATACCCTAAAGGCACCAACAGCTTTCACGCAACAAAGCACCAACAAGCAACTTTTTATTACCACGTCTCTTTGCACCAAAACACGCACCCCTCTTTTTTCGTTAGCAATACTGATTGGACTATCAATTTTTCCTCACACCCTAAAGGCACCAACAACTTTCACGCAACAAAGCTCCATCGACCTTCATGCAACAAAGCAATTTATAATTATCCATGGTAAACAAAACCTCTGGAGATAAGTCTTAGATATGTATTAAAACTTCCATCGTTGATTGAACTTAATCTGCGTCTTTGCGAATGACGATAATAAGCAAGCCGTTAATCCAGCTCTTAAATACATTTACGATAATCCCGCGCGCCTCCCCTTCAGTTTCCACACAAAAAAAACGCTTTAGCGTTCTTTTCTCAAGAGAACTCTTTATTCTTCTTCATCACTTACTTGTGGTGGGGGTGGTAAAATATAAGAGCCTGAAAGCCAACGATTAAGATCAATAGCTCGGCACCGTGTGGAACAAAAAGGATAAGAAGATTTTTGTGACATCTGACCACAAATAGGACAAGGATGCGGAGGACGGGTCTCTTTTTGCAAATTTAGCTCTTTTTGTTCTTGGCACACCTTTGTCATTGGCTTCTTCATTAACTTTTCTTCTGTTGCTTTTTTTTCATTTTTGCTTTTCTCTTTTTGTTGCTTTTCACCTTGCATTGATCTTACCTTAAAGTTTTTCTAATGCGTTTGTTCAGCCCAGTGAGTGAAAAGTGGATAGTGATAAGCGGTCAAGAGATCGGCTGTTTCAGCCAAAGGCAATCCCACAACATTAGAATAAGAACCCGTGATATGGACAACAAAAGCCCCTGCTTTTCCTTGGATAGCGTAGCCACCTGCTTTCCCTTGCCATTCTCCTGAAGCAAGGTAAGCCTTCATCATGGCAGAGGTTAAGCGTCTAAAGCGAACACGACTTTCAACCAATTTTACGGTTATTTTTCCACGTTCATTGAGCGCACAAATGGCACCATAGACCTTATGCGAACGCCCAGAAAGGTATCGTAAACATTCATAAGCCTCATCCTCGCTTTCTGGTTTGGGGAAAATGGTCCGCCCAACAGCCACCACCGTATCAGCCGCCAAGATAATCATTTTCTGTCCAGGTAATTTTTCTTGACCATTCTGCAACTCGTCTTGACCATTCTGACTGTACCAGCGCAAAATTTTTTGGGCTTTCAGTGCTTTTTCTTTTGCCAAACGTTTGGCAAGGTTTGCAGGATGTTCTTTTAATTTTGGCGTTTCATCAATATCGCTTGCATAAACCTGCTGGGGATCAATCCCTATTTGTGCCAAGAGCGCTAAACGCCTTGGCGAAGCGGAGGCAAGCACCAAATGAATTTCTTCTGTAAGAGTATCTGCCAAACGTTTTTCCCCCCACTCTCTTATATTTCTCATTTCCACCCCTTCACAATTGACTTCCCTCTCACCCCCTTTTAAGCGCGCCCCTTTAGCCTCCCTTTTAAGCGCTATTGATCTCCTTATCCTTTTTCCGCATCGATTTTACAGTTTTTCAAGGCTCTTCAAACACTCCCCTTTTTTCACTCATGAAAAGCAAACTAAAAAACTGTTAAAAAATAATAGAAATAATATGATAGCTTTTAGAAAAAAGTGCAAGCCACCCACGAGGCTACTTATAGCGATATGTAATACGCCCTTTTGTCAAATCATAAGGTGTCATTTCCACCATGATTTTATCACCGGCCAACACCCGTATACGATTTTTCCGCATTCTACCAGCGGTATGAGCAATAATTTCATGATCATTTTCCAGTTTCACACGAAACATCGCGTTAGGTAAGAGTTCAGTAACGATACCAGAAAATTCTAAAACTTCTTCTTTTGACATAAACAAACATTTCCTTTACAGTGCACATATTTTGTTAAGCTGCGCGTTATTTCCAGCGTTCATATCCTATTTTCTTAAGTTTGTGAATAAAAATTCCACAAAAAGGGAAAGGTTTTTCAAGTTTACTCTCTCATGTTCTCAAAAAACGTCATCCCACACCTTAAGAATAAAAACTTTTTTTTCACCAATTTTACCCGCTAATTTCCTTCAATTTTTATGATGATTTTGGTTTCAGTGTGACAAGAAATTACGCTAATTTTTTCCCCTAAAGCATTTTCCCAACACCTCTGACTAATTCCTCCACAACTTACGAACAATCATCCTCTCTCCAACTTTTCCTCACCTTCCACACCTTAAACATGCGCCCTTCAGATAAACACCACTCTCCCCCCACGCCAGAAGCCCTTCCTTTTCTCAAAAACCTTCTCCATTCTTCACACACCATTCACAACATGCTTCACCGCCCCACACTTCATACTCTACGCATTTCCTATAAAGCCTTCCCCATTTTCTCTCTCTTCACACGCTTCCTCTAAGCCACTCCTTCCATTTATGTTGTTCTTCCTACCTTCGAAAACACGATCCCTATACATTGCGTATCATTAACCACAACGCCCCTAACAACATAAAGCCTTTCCTTTTTCACGAATATACGTTTTCACGCTTTTACAGATTCACAGAATAAAGCCAAATGAAACTTCCACACCGCACCACTCTATAAACAATAGTATTACCCCAGCTTCTTGCCTAGCCAATCTCCCCCAAGCACTTCAGATCACCCACCCTCAAACGAGATTATTTCATCAAACGCGACAAAAAAATCCAGCCTAAAATACTCATCATACACTCTAAAAAACACCTTGATAAATTGATATGCCTGATATCACCCCCCCTATAAGCTTCCCTTCTAATCATGATTTCGGAGCCGCGTGAGAGGGACAAAACAAGCCGTTAAGTTCTGGGGGTCAAGGACGCCGTTAGGCGCCATGTAATGGTCTCCTTGACCTTAAGAACCTAGGATTGTTAGTCCCCTCATTAAAAGCGGGTCTGATCTCATGATTTTGGTGAGCGTTCCGGAGAGTTTGAGAGGCGGAAAGCCTCTCATTAAAAAATAAAGTTTATAAATAAAAACTATTTTCATTTGCCAATCTCCTGAAATTACTTTATCACTTAAAAGGTATTTTGATCGTCTACGCAGCGATCAAGAGGGATTCAAAAACCCTAAGCTCTAGCGTAAAATGAGCCCACTCTTGTGGGTGTCCCGGAATTCCGGGAGTTTTTGCCATGTCCAGGTGCTTTAAGCACTAAAAGCAAAAAAGCTGACTAGAGCTCAGTATTTTGACTCCCGGAATACCAATGCGAGGGCGCTCGCAACCGGAGGGGGGCTTGAAATGCAAACCAAAAATCCACATTTTATCGACATTCTGATAGGCAAAAGAATTCGTCAAAGAAGAATTGCCATGGGGCTTTCCCAAAAAGAATTAGGAAGCTATTTAGGTGTCAGTTTCCAACAAATCCAAAAATATGAAAAAGGCTTCAATCGTGTAAGCGCAGGGTGTTTACTCAAAATCGCCCAAAAACTGGAAGTTCCCATAAGCTTTTTTTAGGCAGATATTGCCACAAACGAAAATCTTTCAACACATGCAGCTCACTATGATAAAGAAACATACAGCGAAAAAGAACATTCCCTTTTGAAAAATTTTAGAGAGCTCCAGCCGAAAAAACAAAAAGCAATCTTGTGGCTGATTTCTGATTAAGCAAAAGAGTAACAATTAATATTATTCCATTCATATACCCCCTTAAGTCAAATTCAAACCAGCACTCCACACCCCTCCAAATCACGCCATTTTATGGGATATTGATTTTTCTTGCCAATTTTCTGAAATTGCCTTATAAATGAATACTGTAATTTTGGTCGTATACGCAACGATCAATAGGGGATCAAAAACCCGAAACCTAAAACATGAATTTATCCCACTTTTGTGGGTATCCCGGAATTCCGGGAGTTTTTGCTATGTCCAGGTGCTTTAAGCACTAAAAGCAAAAAGCTGATTTAGGTTCAGTATTTTTGACTCCCGGAATACCAATGCGAGGGCGCTCGCAACCGGAGGGGGGCTTGAAGTGCAAACCAAAAATCCAAATTTTATCGATATTCTGATAGGCAAAAGAATTCGTCATAGAAGAATTGCCATGGGACTTTCCCAAAAAGAATTAGGAAGCTATTTAGGTGTCAGTTTTCAACAAATCCAAAAATATGAAAAAGGCTTCAATCGTGTAAGCGCAGGGTGTTTACTCAAAATCGCCCAAAAACTGGAAGTTCCCATAAGCTTTTTTTATGCAGATATTGTGACAAAAGAAGATGTCTCAGTAGAAAAAATTGCCTCACACCATGATCAAGAAACATACAGCGAAAAAGAACATTCCCTTTTGAAAAATTTTAGAGAGCTCCAGCCGAAAAAACAAAAAGCAATCTTGTGGCTGATTTCTGATTAAGCAAAAGAGTAACAATTAATATTATTCCATTCATATACCCCTTAAGTCAAATTCAAACCAGCACTCCACACCCCTCCAAATCACGCCATTTTATGGGATATTGATTTTTCTTGCCAATCTCCTGAAATTACTTTATGAATTAGCCTGTGTTTTTTGGTCGTCTACGCAGCGGTCAATAAGGAGTTGTATTCCTTAAAACTTAACACATAAACAATTATGGCTATCCCGGAAATTCCGGGGGCTTTTGTTATGTACAAGTGCTTTAAGCACTAAAAACAAGAGACTGTTTAAGTTCAGTGAATCCAACCTCCCGGAATACCAATGCGAGGGCGCTCGCAACCGGAGGGGGGCTTGAAATGCAAACCAAAAATCCACATTTTATCGACATTTCTGATTAAGCAAAAGACGCGATTTATAATCCATATTTCGCACTTTTTTAAAAAGTACCCAATCTTATAGTCTTTGAGATTATTTTGATTTTTCTTGCCAATCTCCTGAAATTACTTTATTGATAAGCACGTGTTTTTGATCGTCCACGCAACGATCAAATAGGGAGCTAAAAGCCCGAAAGCTTAATACATAAATTTATCCCGCATTGCGGGTATCCCGGAATTCCGGGAGATTTTGCTATGTCCAGGTGCTTTAAGCACTAAAAGCAAAAAGCTGATTAAGCTCAGTACTTTTAGACTCCCGGAATACCAATGCGAGGGCGCTCGCAACCGGAGGGGGGGCTTGAAGTGCAAACCAAAAATCCAAATTTTATCGATATTCTGATAGGCAAAAGAATTCGTCATAGAAGAATTGCCATGGGACTTTCCCAAAAAGAATTAGGAAGCTATTTAGGTGTCAGTTTTCAACAAATCCAAAAATATGAAAAAGGCTTCAATCGTGTAAGCGCAGGGTGTTTACTCAAAATCGCCCAAAAACTGGAAGTTCCCATAAGCTTTTTTTATGCAGATATTGCCACAAAAGAAAATCTTTCAACACATGCCGCACACTATGATCAAGAAACATACAGCGAAAAAGAACATTCCCTTTTGAAAAATTTTAGAGAGCTCCAGCCGAAAAAACAAAAAGCAATCTTATGGTTGATTTCTGATTAAGCAAAAGTGCACACAAAGCATAAATTCTCCGCATCATTTTACGGACATACGTTTTTATTTTACGGATCAACGTTTTGATGCTTCTCCACATTTACAGAAAGCAGCCAAACGAAACTTTCAAATTCCCCCCGCATCACTTTGTAAACATAGGTTTGTCAACAATACAGCTTCTTACTCTAGCCAATTCCCCTGCTGATTTCAGATCACGACACCACAAAGGATAATGTTGCATCAAACGCGACAGATACGTCCTATTTTAAAATATTCTTGCCCCTTCACCACCCTAAAGTAAGAACACGCAAAGCACCGGTCAATCCCACTTCAAAAACAACTTTCCCCACACCCTCTCTCCTCTCTCGTCAACACACCCGCCTCTTCATCCAAGCTTCCCCCCTTCATAAAACTCTTCATCCCCACACCCCAATCTTCTCTCCACATTCCATGCCATGATAAAATCATACACCACGCATAAAGTCCCAGCTTCCTTTTTTACACATTTCCGTTTTTCCGCTTTTGCATATTTACAGAAAGCAGAAAATCTGTAAAAAATGCATTATACAATAACGTTTTCAACAACTGTCATCAAAATCTCGCCTCCCTTTTCATCTAAATCCCCCTATTTTCACTTAAATCATAGATATAAACCGCCTTATTATTGTATTGAGCAGCATAAAATTTTTCGAAAAATTCTAACGATCAAAAGGGTGCATAAGAAGCATTTTACGACTTTTAAAAGAATTTTTATTTACACCCAGTGCTTTTTTGTAACGTAGAAGAGCACATTTAATTAATTGACTATAAGAAAGTTTGAAATAAGAGAAGCTTTTCGTTTTTCTCGTTCAACATCCACAACGATAACTCCTTCTTATAAATCAATTTTTTTCGTAATACAAAACGCACCAAAAGGAATAGACTTGTGTTGCATATTCACGCGCTTGTTTTAAAGAAAGATCTCTCAACGCTCATCACACCCATTTTGCAAAACGCCGCCCGTAAAGAAATGGTTAAAGCCCCCATGAAGTGTATAAAATCCTTTCAGCCCTCCCCTATCTTTACGCTTATGGAAAAACACGTTTACGCTTATGGAAGAACAAGGCCGGCATCATCACAAAAACTCTGCCAGCTCCCAATGTTGCAGACAGCCTTCGGTTCAAGAGATAATTCATTAAAGGCATGCCTTTCTTGTACAGTTTTGACCCACATGCACGCCCCACCACTTATGATGTATAAGCCAAGTAATTTTAATTGATTTAATATGAGAGAACTGGTGATGAAAAATTTTATTATATTCAGCAACGCGCTTCACGGTAAAAAAATGGTTATTTATTATTATAAATCAATATATTAATAAAGAAGAGAGTCATCATCAAGACGCTTACCTTTTTCTAAAAAAGGCTTCACACTGAAAGAAAACATCTAAAACTTAGATAAAAAAAAAGGTTTGCCTCTAATAAACAAACCTCTGCAGAAAATTATTCACATAACTTTCAAAATTTTAAATTAATCCCTCTAGAAGCAATAAAAACGCTTTAGAAGCACCAAAATGAATACAAAGATCAATTTAACACAATGTTAAGAAAAATCAAGAACAAAAAATTTTTATCGTTAATGCACCTTTAAAAAACGAGGCTTTTTAACCTACGCGGCTCAAAAGTCCGGGGCTTCTCTACAAACGCCTCCAAGCCAATCAATCCCTTCATCTCTCTCAAAAGACAGCATAAAAGGTTCACAATACAAGTCTTCGCTAAAAAAATATCAATCGCCAGCGCTCATAAAAGCCAGCGTTGGTATAAAAGATCAGATTATCGAACAATCTTGCTAAAATGTCTTCCCAATAAATAAAAAAGAAGCGGATTCTTAAATATTTCCGCCTCTTTAACAATAAAAATTATGATGAGGGATTATTAAAAAATTTCAAGACTGTGAAGGGAACCAATTTGATAACAATTCATACCTTACAGGATCATCGGCACACTGTCCACCACCACATTCCAGTATGGTAGAAATCAAATTTGCCGCAATCAAAAACACAAATAAAAAACTTGCCGCTTTACTCAAGACTGGAAAAGGAGAAAATTCTTTGAACTTGTGTGCCAATTCGCCTAAAATCATGACAAATGAGACAGCAAAGATACAAAGGACAGAAATAATGAAAGCCCAAGTATAAAAATGCAATCCAAAGAACGTTGAACCATATCCTAAATCATCGGGTGTGATATGCAAAAACACTTGCCGTGCTGCCACAGCACTGGTTACCATACAACCAAGAATAACCATACCATAATGGGTATTTTTCACCTTATGGTGAATATTGAGCAAGAACCCACAACCTGCCAGCATCAATCCAACGCGCTGCAGCAAACAAAGGGGACAAGGTAACTCAAACTTTACCAATTGATAATAAAAAGCCACCACCAAGACAATAGATAACCCAAAGAGTCCTAGCGTATTCATAAAGATGACGAAGTGAGGATTTTTTTGTTCAACATGTTCCATGGCTATTCTCTCAAAAAGATAAATTTAAAGTGGAAGTTGCGTGATGATTGAAAGTGAGAAGAATGACAACGAATAAAATTGCCCACAAAGCATAACTTATATTTTTTTTACCACACATAGTCGTTACTGCAGTACCTAAAGCGATTAAAAATGGAAGAAACATAGCTTTTAAATCTCCTTTACATCCGTTGTTTAACTCTTATTTATTTCAGCGTTCACCATATTACAAAATTGGGCAAAAAAGAGACCATGGATTTATTATTCACAATTCGTCACTCGCGATTGATATTGCCATTATATTTAAGTGAAAAAACGATATAATCGCTCAGAAGCACATCTCAACAAAAGCGTTAAAAGCACAAAAGCGTTGATTATTCGCTTCCCCTTATATCAGCCATTGTTAAAGATATATCGACAATTATAAAGATTATATCCCCTATAAAGATTATATCCCCCCACTCACAAAAGAATCACTTGAACAACAAAATAAATAGGCTTTGAAATCGAGAGCTATACATCTCTTTTTTTCTCAAAAGAATATCCTCATTTTGCAACACATTTTTGACATAAAAATCTCTTTTTCTCATAAGCAATGTTTCAAATTGCAACAGATTTTATATCATATGGTGATCTTGTTTATTTTAGCAAATAAAAAATAAGACATTTTTTTAAAAAAAACTTATAATCAATGGCTTTTCCCCAATACATTTTTCCCTCTTATCTTAAATAAAAGACAATACCGCAAGCTCAACAGCCTCATGGGTCCCACGCCACCCCGTGACATTGCCCTCCCCCCTCACAAGAAGTGCTTCATTCCTTCAATACTTTAGTTTTTCATCTCTCGAGATCCCCTTTAAATTTTTAGCTTTCCACCTTATTTGAAAAATAACTGTTTCTCTGTCATCAATTGGCTTTGCAAAAAGAATATAAAACTTTAAAAAAAATAATGATAAAGAATCGCATTGAACCTTTGAAAAGGATAGAGAATGATGAAAAAATCATGTGATGTGGCGATTTTAATGGGGAGCCAATCGGATTGGCAAACGATGTGCCATAGTGCAGATATTTTGACGAATCTTGGTATTTCTCATAGTTCGCATATTGTCTCAGCACACCGAACTCCTGAACGCCTTTATCAATTTGCAAAAGAAGCAAAAGAAGCAGGGTTTAAAGTTTTAATTGCCGGTGCGGGGGGTGCAGCGCATCTTCCAGGTATGTTAGCAGCCCTTACTCCTCTTCCTGTTTTTGGCGTTCCAGTGCATTCTCACTCTCTTTCTGGTCAAGATTCTTTGCTTTCAATCGTGCAAATGCCAGCAGGGATACCCGTCGGCACATTAGCAATTGGCAAAGCAGGTGCAATTAATGCAGCACTTTTAGCCGCAGCCGTTATGGCCGTTTATGACCATGATCTCGCCCAACGATTAGAAGATTGGCGTCAACAACAAACAGCCAATGTCGCCCAAACGCCTGTAACGGAGGTTTAAAATGGCACCGTTTTTCAACACCTCCTCAGCCAACACCACCTCGTCCAACACCACTCCCTCCAACACCACCTCGTCCAACACCACCTTAGCCAACACCACCTCGTCCAACACCACTCCCTTCACCATGTTACCTCCAGGCAGCGTCATTGGTTTAATCGGGGGGGGACAATTAGCGCGGATGCTCGCCATAGCGGCCGCAGAATTAGGATTTCGAACCGTTATTTTTTGCCCTGAAGCCGATTGCCCAGCCGCTCAAACAGCAAACAACCATATTGTTTCCTCCTATGACGATATATCAGCTTTAGATCATTTTATTTCTCAGTGTGATGTTGTCAGCTATGAATTTGAAAATCTTTCGCTTCAAACGGTTCAATATGTAGAAAAGAGTAAGCCTGTTTATCCTTCTTCCAAAGCATTAGAGATCACGCAAGATCGACTTTTTGAGAAGCAATTTTTGCGTGATCAAGGGATTGGCACTGCGTTATGGCACGCTGTTGACAATTCTTCTTCTCTTCTTTCCGCTCTTGATACCTTAGGCGGACGTGGTCTTTTAAAGACGCGTCGTTTTGGTTATGACGGAAAAAACCAGATCAAGCTTGATCACCCAGATGAACAAACCCTTGACGAAGCCTTAAGGACTTTTCAGGAACAGCCTTGTATTTTAGAAGAAATAGTCCCTTTTTTATCGGAAATTTCGGTTCTTTCGGCACGTACAAAACAAGGAGAACATATTTTTTATGACTGCCCTGAAAATCAACACAAAAATGGTATTCTTCATAAGTCCTTTGTTCCATCACATATTCCACTTGACGTGCAAAAAGCAGCTCAAGAAATCAGTGTAACAGTCATGGATGCCCTCGATTATGTTGGTGTTCTTTGTATTGAACTTTTTGTCTTAACGAATGGTCATCTTTTAGTGAATGAATTAGCACCGCGTGTCCATAATTCTGGTCATTGGACACAAAAGGCATGCATAACTTCACAATTTGAACAGCATATCCGTGCTATTTGCGGACTTCCCTTAGGCAGTCCCTATCGCCATAGCGATTGCCAAATGACCAATCTTCTTGGTAACAATTTTAGCACGTTAAAATATTTTCTGAAGCAAGAGCGCACCTCGATCCATTTATATGGCAAAAGCACTGTTCACCCCAACCGCAAAATGGGGCATATCATCCAATTACTGGGACCAGCCAACAAATCTTAAGCCCACATATATACAAATACTTTTTCACACTTTTCCCCTAAATGAACTGAAAAAACAACCTCTCCCCCCACACCGATATCCATCGGCTTCAAAAGCGCCCCTAACCTTTTAATTCTCCCCTGAAAGGGCGTGAAGCCCTCCTACAAGCTCCTTCTCTTCCATGCCCCCACCCTCAAAGATACAAAACCACACCAATCAACAATCCAACAGCTCCTCCTCCTTTTCTCAAAAACATCCCCCCACGACTAAAAGCAATTCACCAGCCCCCAAGTTCATCACCCCTCCACCTTCCACCGCATAAATATTCCCCCATAACATACGCAGCCCCTTCATTTTTCTTTTAATGCCAATCTTTAGGCCTTTTAATTCCAACCTTTAGAGGATAAACTTACCTCTTGCGGCCTATAGAGAGCATTCTAACAATGCGTTCTCATTGCCTCTAGTCTCCCTTTTTATGTTCATTTTTTCACAAAATTGCCAAGCGCTCCGCACCACCCCTTGAGTTTCATGTCAAAGATATCATTACAGTACTAAGCTTATCCATCATAGCAATATCCTCTCTCCCCTCATAAGGCGATATTACCTGTGTCGTATTTTCTAGGGCTTGAAGCGTCTCTCCTTATTTCATTTCGCGATAAAGCTTAAAATAACAGATGTACATACACTACACACCGAAAGAAAACCGTAAATTTAGCTTACACTCTAAAACAACAACCGTTTAAAATATCACTCACTTTAATATCTGTAATATTTGTCACCTTCGTTATGTCTATCGCCTTCGTTCTTTCCCCTATAAAGTTACATTATTCAAATTTGAGTGCCTAACAGCACTCAAGGACGAAGATTTCTGTGCCAATCTGTCAACAATCAAGCTTTTCTTAAGTAAATTCAACCGGCTAAACACTTCAATATTAAATGCCTCTTCGCCTATAGTTTAGTGATAAAATATAATTGTACTCACAAAACGAATCTTTTATATAGCGGCACGAAAAATTGTACATGCCTCATAATAATAAAGGGAAGATGCGCTACAGACGTAGCAAGTCATTCGTATTATAATTATAACAAGTACAGAAATCTTTTTTCATTTCATAAAAATAGTCTGAGAAACTGAGTTATTCGCTTTATCAAAAGACAAAACCTTCAAGAAACAAACGAATATCAACATGACAAAACCAAACCTATCAAATGCATCACCAAAAGAACAAAATGATACATCTTCTCAATGGGACTTAGTCCTCGATATCCAAAAAGAAGTTAAGGAAACATTAAAGGCTGGTGTTGTTTCACTGGGAGAATTTATATTCATAATCTTTATAAGCGTCTGTTTATACATTTTTCTCTCAATATTAGGCCATGCGGATAAACCTCAGATGAATGTAACAACTGCAATCGGGCTGATATGCGGATTAATTCTGTACGGTTCGATACCAATCTCTTTGGTGCTACGGATCATAGTAAAGAAGAAACTGAAAAAAGTAATGAAACAACTAGACGAAGCGGTTGCTAATCAAAATATAATAAGGAGAGAAAATGACTGAAGCTATAATATTAGGGCGCATTCTAGGGATCATTGTCGGTTGTGCAATAATAACATTATCCGTTTGGCTTGTTTATTCTACCATTAAATATCGAAAACTGTACCGTAAAGCGCTTACAGGACTAAACTTAGCAATTCAAAAATGGAATAAAGAAATTAATAAATAAAAAAATTCGTGAAAAACGTGGTATTAAAATACCATAATCCTTATTTTCATATTTCTAGACGTATTTAATGTGATTACCAGTTATTGATGACCCATATTGAGGGTATGAGATTTTTCATAAGGGGACGTTTGAAACTATAGGCATGATATTATGTGCGTATAGCCAATACAAGAAACAATTCCAACGGCTCCCCCTCTTCCCCCACTTCAAGCATTTCAGCCGGCGCACGCACCTGACAGGGCTTCACAAGCCCGCAACAAACAAGCCCCTTACGTTTTAAGAAGTCCCCCTTTGCCCTTAACGACAAAAAACCACACCACTTCAACAATCCAACGGCGTCCCCTCTTCCCCCCACTTCAAGCATTTCAGCCGGCGCATGCACCTGATAGGGCTTCACGAGCCCCCACAAACAAGCCCCTTGCGTTTTAGAAGCCACACCTTGCCCTTAACGACAAAAACCCACACCACTTCAACAATCCAACGGCTCCCCCTCTTCCCCCCACTTCAAGCATTTCAGCCGGCGCATGCACCTGATAGGGCTTCACGAGCCCCCACAAACAAGCCCCTTGCGTTTTAGAAGCCACACCTTGCCCTTAACGACAAAAACCCACACCACTTCAACAATCCAACGGCTCCCCCTCTTCCCCCCACTTCAAGCATTTCAGCCGGCGCACGCACCTGACAGGGCTTCACGAGCCCGCAACAAACAAGCCCCTTACGTTTTAAGAAGCCACCTTGCCCTTAACGACAAAAACCACACCAAATCAACAATCCAACGGCTCAACAGCGCTCCTGATCTTTCAACACTCCCTAACAGAGCTTATTTGTTTAAAGCTGACAAGGCTTTTACTTTTTTCCACTCTTTGTGCTTTTTTGTGTCCTTTTTTTACGAGAAAATTTTTACCTTCAAGGCCAACCCTTAACACACCCTAAGGAATTTGTAAGGGATATACCCTTGACAAGAATAAGACTTCTTGTTAAATCTCTCCTACTTTTTTGCAATTTTCACTTATCGTTGTGCTAATGAAGTGGTTAATGCGTACCTTAAGAGTGCGCTTTTCTTTTTGTGATCACAGTGAAAAAGTGTATCGTGTGATGTTATCATGCAAGTACGATATCGCAATGCAATGCTCATAGAGTAAGCAGTCTATTGGGGTTGTAATATTGTATTTTCGTGTTTTAATATTGTATTATAGTATTGTGTTACGTAAACTATTTAAACGGTGAATATGATGAAAATTAAAAATTCGCTTAAAGCACTAAAAGAGCGCCACCGTAACAATCGTTTGGTGCGTCGTAAGGGTCGTGTTTATATTCTTAATAAAACGAACCCACGTTTTAGAGCACGTCAGGGCTAATTCTTTTAGGACTAATTTCTTTAGGATCAATGTTTTTATGCCTACTTTAATTGTAGGCTTAAAAAATTTTTTTGCGTTTTTTTGGTTATAAGTCCGTTGATTACAAGTCTAGTATTTGATAATATTTGGTGATTTATCTTTTGGGGGCTTGTTTTTATGGATTCTTTTATTTTTTTAAAAGCCTTTCGATTTTTTCAGCTGCGTTTTTTCTGTATTTTTCAGCGTGCGTTTTTTCTTTTTTTTGTTGGTGTTTTTTGTTTTGTTCCCTCGAGCTATGGGCAAAATCCTCCTTCTCTTCCTGAAGATCGGCCTTCTCCACAATCGCTTTTACCATTAGATGATCTTATTCCCAATTCTCCTCCCCCTTCCTCAACGCCCTCCGATTCTGATTCCTCGGCGGTTATTCTTGAAGATCTTGACAAAGAGCAGCTTTCCCATGTTGACAGAGTTAAGCAACGCAAAGAAGCAGAAATTTCACGTTTACTCAAAGAATTGAAATATTGTGCTGATGTTGCTAAAGCGAAAAAGATCAGTCAACAACTTCAACATTTATGGTCCCAATCGGGGAGTGAGACGATTGATCTTTTAATGTCATGGGCTGAAAATGCACTCAACAGCGACGATTATGGACTTGCGCTTGATTATATTGACAATGCTCTTGCACTTTTACCTACTCATTCTGAAGCTTGGGTAAGGCGTGCTTGGATTCACATTCAACTGAATGATTTCAAGCTTGCCCTGCTTGATCTCAACCATGCTCTTGAGCTTGAGCCGCGCAATTATAGTGCTTTTTTTGAACTTGGTGTTGTCATGGAAGCAACGGAGCGTCCAAAACTTGCTCTTAAAGCTTATGAAACAGCATTGGATTACTATCCACAAATGCGCAGGATTCAAAAGCGCGTGCAAGCTCTATTAGACGAACAATCACCCCAAGCTCTTTAAAACCATTCAAGAACAAGACACTTTACGGCATGCTTTCAAACCTAGATAAGACGCAAGCCGGCTTCACATTCCACTCAATAAACTGCCCCTGCTTATAACCCCCCCAATTGACAGTGTCTTTTTTTGAAACTTAGCCATTACCATGGAAGCAACAGAGCGTTCAAAACTTGGCTCTTAAGATTGATGAAACAGCATTGGATTACACTCCACAAATGCGCAGGATTCAAAAGCGCGTGCAAGCTCTATTAGACGAACAATCACCCCAAGCTCTTTAAAACCATTCAAGAACAAGACACTTTACGGCATCCTTTCAAACCTAGATAAGACGCAAGCCGGCTTCACATTCCACTCAATAAATTAAAAGCCCCCTGCTTATAACCACACCCCCCACACACAATTGACAGTGCCTTTTTTGAATTTGAACTTTTTTTGTATTACAGGCAGCGTCCAAACACTTCCAATATACTTCCTTCAGAATTTCTTCTCATAGCAAGCATACGGGCTTCACGCCTAAGTCCTCTTCACGCCGTTTCTTCTTTTCACACCTTCCATCATGGATAAAAAAATTTGTAAACACGATCCTCAAAAAATACTTTTTGAAAAAAGCTTAAAACATCGCTTAGCGCCTCTGATAAACTGTCATCGTCTGTTTTTTATTTTTGAGCTTCAACCATAGCAGCACATACCGTATCGGCTCTCCTCCACCCCTCAAAGTTGATAAAACAGCCCTGAAATATGGCTTCACAAAGCAAAAACTTCAAAGGTGCAACACCAATTCAACCAACATCCTTGAAATAAGAAATATTCCTTTCAAAACTCCTCCAAGCATTACCCCCGAAACATAAAAATCAAGCATTGTCGCAAAAGAGCTAATCAAGCCATTGCCAATAAACCGTTCTACGTCACTCAATCACCCACCCCCACTCATATTTTTTGCTTTTTTACTTTGAATAAGCCATCCATCATACAGCCATTTCGAGCAACCACCAGCAAGGTTATAAAAACTCTCCTGAAATACTTTATGAAAAAGAAGAGAGCGAGGTTATTTTATCCCTAGCAGAAACTCTGAAATTGTTTTATATTAAGGAGGGTGTTCTGCGCTTCTCGACAGGAAATAACGTATTCCTGAGACCTTAATGATCTCCAAGGGAGCTGTCCCTGATCAAGCCCGTGGGCTTTTTCATATGGCGCCCACCTATTTGTATAGGTTCCCGGGATCAGCTTTTTCCATCGGCTGTTGTGGATCACCCTTTATTTATATAACTTTTTTACATCAAATTTTTCCAGCTAAAATTGAGAGCGTCCTTTTACATAAGACCAATGACGATACTCTCTTTTCAAGAAATAAAAATTACGATAAGCTTTATTTTATAAAACAGACAGCACTTACAAAATAATCCCCTCTGTGAATCTGCTTCGCCCCTTCGCACGCAAGCAACGCAAAAGCGGCTTGTCGCACCAAAATACCCCCTAAAGAGCACACACTTTTTTTCATGCTTTTTTTTCATGAGCACAGCTCTTGTCCATACAGAGATTTACAAAACGCCAACAATGGATAAAATACCAGCATCTTATAAAACAATTGACGAGACAATGACAAATAATCCCCTCTGTGAATCTGCTTCATCCCTTCGCACGCAAGCAGCGCAAAAGCGGCTTGTTGCACCAAGATACCCCCTAAAGAACACACACTTTTTTCATGCTTTTTTTTCATGAGCACAGCTCTTGTCCATACAGAGATTTACAAAACGCCAACAATGGATAAAATACCAGCATCTTATAAAATAATTGACGAGACAATGACAAATAATCCCCTCTATGAATCTGCTTCATCCCTTCGCACACAGCAACGCAAAAGCGGTTTATCGCGTCGTGATGCTCTTTTAACAGAAGAGCGTGCACTCTTTTCGCAGCGTGCTTGTTGCCACTTTATTGAATACCTTGAAAAGAAGGGAACCGATTTTTCACGCCTCATTTTAGCAGGCTATTGGCCCATTAAATCGGAAATTGACCCGCGTCCTTTACTGGATGCTGTAGCGTTACGCGGTGGGCATTTAGCCTTACCAGCAGTTCTTGATTCCACCACCATGATTTTCCGTGCATTTTCGCCCAGCACGATTTTAGAGCCCATGCGTTTTGGCACCTTTGGTCCGGGTGCAGACAATGACGTTGTTGCCCCCAATAATATTATTGTTCCACTTTCTGCGTTTGATCGTCAATGTCACCGTCTTGGCTATGGAGGAGGATACTATGACCGTGCTGTTGCAGCTCTTGAAAAACAAGGGCATCAAATGACATTATGGGGCATAGGATTTTCATGTCAGGAGGTTTCCTCTATTCCCGCAGCAGAACATGATCTACAGGTACAAGGAATTTTTACAGAAAAAGGTTTCTTAAAATGTTAAAATGTGATTAAAGCGCCTATGCGTTTTTTATTTTTAGGTGACATTGTTGGTAGCACAGGCTGTAAAGCTGTTTTTGAACACCTTCCTCAACTGATTGAGAAATGGCAGCTTGATTTTGTTGTGGTAAATGGTGAAAATGCCTCTGGTGGTTTTGGTCTCACACAAGAAACGTATCAAGATCTTTTGATAACCGGTGTTGATGTTGTCACCACAGGTAATCATGCTTTTTCTCACAAAGAAGCATTGCAGTATGCCCATGAGAGTGATCGTTTTTTACGCCCTGCCAATTTTTCGAAAGAAACTCCTGGAAAAGGTTCTGGTGTTTTTACGGCAAAAAATGGCGCCCGTGTTCTTGTCGCCAATCTGTTGGGCAACGTTTTTATGCCGTGTAAAGTAGAAGATCCATTTGAAACAGCGGAAAATATTCTGCTTGCCTGTTCGTTGATGGAGCAAGCCGATACGATTATTTTTGACTTTCACGCAGAAACGACAAGCGAGAAGCAATGTTTTGGCCATTTTCTTGATGGTCGTGTAAGTGTTATCGTTGGCACACATACGCATATTCCCACGGCTGACGCGCAGATCTTAGAAGGTGGGAGCGCCTATTTAACAGATGCAGGCATGTGTGGAGATTATAATTCATCTCTTGGAATGGATAAAGAAGAACCCTTACACCGTTTTCTTTATAAGACGAAGCAAGATCGTTTTGAACCGGCATGTGGTCCTGCCACCCTTTGTGGTTTAGCGGTTGAGATTTCAGATCGCACCGGTTTAGCAGAAAAGGTCTCGGCGGTACGGATTGGTCCTCATTTAAAGCCTGAAGTTCCGGATTTTTGGTAGCTTCTTTTAAGCCACCCCTTTGATAGTTTCTTTCCAAGATTTTCTTTTGAGAACTCTATTTGGCAAGACGACTTTTCCAGCCCTTCCCAAATCCCTACTAAAAACACCCCGCCCTCCAATTTACCTAATACAGCAACTTTTCTAGCACAAATAAGTCACTCTTTAAAAAAAATAAAGGATAAAGGATAAAATTTTTCGTGATTTTTAAAACGATGAGAAGGAGGTTTTATTTGGAAATTTCTGCGGGGGGGGGGAGGAGAAATGTTAACCCCCTTCTCTAGAAAAAGCTTTATATAATAATTTATTATTTAGCAAGAGCCTCTTTAATCTTTTTTTAATTCTAACGAAAATTTAATCTTAAAATTGCTTTCTGCTTTTTAGGTTTGAGCTCTCTAAAACTTTTCAAAAGAATGTGCTCTTCTTTACTTGCGATCCCTTCATCACAGCAATACAAGACGTCTTCTTTTGTTGAGAGACCAGAATAAAAAAGGAAATGGGAACATTAAGAATGTCGGCAATCTCCTGTAAACGCCCTGCGCCTATACGATTAGAGCCTTTTTCATATTTTTGGATTTGTTGAAAAGTCACCCCTAACTGACTGCCTAATTGCTTTTGCGACATTCCCAGCATTGTTCTTTTAAAGCGAATTTTTCTGCCTATCGAAATGTCGTTAAAGTGTGGATTTTTAGTTTGCACTTCAAGCTCCCCTACCGGTTGCGAGCGCCCTCGCATTGGTATTCCGGGAGTCTGAAAGTACTGAGTTCGAATCAGCTTTTTTGCTTTTAGTGCTCATCGCACCTGGACATAACAAAAGCTCCCGGAATCTCGCGATACTTATAAAGCAGGCTAATGTCTCATCTTGGATTTTCAGGCTTTGGGTTCCACCATTCAACCACACTGTACGACGAGAACCTTGGTGCTTGTTCATAAAATAATTTCTGGAGACCAGCAATAAAAATTAAAACAGTGTTTTTATCTCATGAGACAATCAAACACAAAATTGCTTTCTGTTTTTGAGGTTTGAGCTCTCTAAAACTTTTCAAAAGGATGTGCTCTTCTTTACTTGCGATCCCTTCATCACAGCAATACAAGGCATTTTCTTTTGTCGAGAGATCCATATAGAAAAAAGAAATGGGAACATTGAGAATATCAGCAATTTCTTGTAAACGCCCCGCCCCTATACGATTAGAGCCTTTTTCATATTTTTGGATTTGTTGAAAAGTCACACCTAACTGACTGCCTAATTGCTTTTGCGACATTCCCAGCATTGTTCTTTTAAAGCGAATTTTTCTGCCTATCGAAATATCATTAAAGTGTGGATTTTTAGCTTTCACTTCAAGCTCCCCTGCCGGTTGCGAGCGCCCTCGCATTGGTATTCCGGGAGTCAAAAACACTGAATCCGAGTCAGCTTTTTTGCTTTTAGTGCTAGAGCGCACCTGGACATAGCAAAAACTCCCGGAATCCCGGGACACCCACAAGAGTAGGTTCATTTTTACGCTCGGATTTTAGGGGTTTTTGAATCCCTCTTGGTCGTTGCGTAGACGACCAAAGTTACCCTTTAAGGTATAAAGTAATTTCATGAAATTAGCAATAAAATTTAAAAACAGTCTTTATTTGTATTTTTATAAGAGGCAGATAACCTCTCATTTTTGATTAAATTATATACGAACGAAGTGAGCGCTATTTATTGAAATAAGTATAAGATCATAATCAAGAGATGCTAGACGTATTAGCTCGTAGTAAAAGCCTTTCATAGACATCATTAGCAAACAAGCAAAGAAATATCATGATAACAAAACCAATGACCATTGCTGTTTGGTGTTCATAGGGTGCAACTCTCGCTGTGTATCCCCAAAAAAGAAAAATAGGAATAAAACCAAGCCACCAACAAAGAAGTTTAAGAAGGCAAAAACTGGTTTACGAATGAATAATAAAATAAGGAAGATTGCGTAAAGCAACCTTTTAACTATTACAGCCAATATTCTACGTATTATCTTGAACACCCCACGCATTATAATTGATAAGATACTCTTTTTATGTCTTGATTTTTTTGGTGTTTGTCTTCTTAGCAGAAAGATCGCTCATGACTCCCCCATTTTCAAGCCACTATATTATAAAAATGTAATATAAAAATGATTTATCTCTAATTATATCATCCAAAAATACAACAATACTTTATTCATTTTAACTAAAAACAAGTGCTTTATTAAGAAGAAAAGCTATTTTCATTAGTAAGAGCTGTTAAATCCTTACGTCTAAAATAGATAGAGCGTCCACAACGAACAGGTGGTTGCCCTTGCATAAGAATAATCTGTTCGTCTTTTCGCATTTCTTGTGTTATTTCATGTGGATATATTAAAGGTCTATGCTGGGTGTTTATATTTTCTGTCCCTCTTGTATGGAATCCTCCTAGAGGTTTGCTTGAATCTTTCACTTCAATGGTCATTTGACCACATGCCTTAGATATATTTTCAGCAGTTTTAATATCTTTTATTGCGGCATAGCTTACAAAAGCACAATTTTCAAACCATGTCATAACGCCTGACGAACCGAAATAGTGTTCTATTTGATCTACAGACTTGTAAAAAAGCATGAGAGATATACCATATTTGCGTCCATGATCACGTGCTTCTTCTAAAATGTTCATATATCCTAAAAGATCAGCATTATCTAAAATAAAGAGCGCTCTTTTTGCATAATTACCATTAGCGGCTTCCATAGCTCTGAGAAAAGAGCCAACAAGGACACGCCCAACACCTGGATAAGATTTTAAAATTTTTGAGGGGATATTTAGAAAAATATCAATATTTCCCTTTGTTATATCGGTAGTTTTAAAATCATGACCACTGATAAGGTTTGCATAGTTAGAGAGTGAAAGCCATTGTATATCTTTTGCAGCAGTAGAATAGACATCTGAGAAAGTTTGTTCAGCCATATTTGTAAACACCCCAAGGGTTTCACGAATAAATTGGGATGGAGAATTTGATCGTATAGATTGCAATTTTCCAATCACGGATGGTTCTGGCATTGACATGATCGTATGAAGGGTTTTTAAGTTTTTTTCCTTTAATGTGTATTCATCAGAAAAGACAATATGCGCAAGTAGTCCTGTTAACAAATTATGTGCCTGTAATACAAAAAATTGATCAGTCGAAGTTGATTTGTCGTTTTCAGAAAGAAGGAGTCTAGCAACTTCAACCAACCCCGCTTCTCTTTCATAAAGGGGTAGATTTTCATCTAACAGCCAATCTAAAGGATTAAAAGTTTCCGTTGAAGAACCATGAGGATCAAGAACGTATACTTTTCTGTTTGACAGCTGCCTTGTTTTTTTTACCATTGGAGCGACTTCAGTTGAAGGGTCAAAAACGATCAGTGGACCGGAATATTTGAGACAAGTTGGAATAACATTACTGGTTGTTTTATAACTACCAGAACCAGCAAAAAATAACATATGGGTTGAATCAAAATTGAGTTTATATGTCAACAATGGCTGGCGACCACCTTTTCCCCATGTTGTTTTGTCTTTAGGATTAAAAGGGACATCTTTAACAATATCTTTGTCGACTCTATAGCGCTCTCCTATGACGACTTCGCCATCACGAGGAAAAATCTTTTCAAGGCGTTTCATACTCATCCATTGAACACCACCAAAGATCGTATTTTTTGAAATTTTCAAAGGTGAAGCTTTAGGTAATGATAGTTTTATCGTGTAACCAAGGATAATAACGCCAATAACAACACCCCATAAAACCATCCTATCAAAGAAAGGAAGAACATCCGCCCATGTCATATTATCTTGACCTACATATGGACTAAGTCTGATATATTCATTTGCACTATAATAAGTTGCAAACAAACCAAAGATGATCATGGACGAAATAGTGATATTTTTTCTGATATGCCTTTTTTGTAATAAGATGAATGAAGAACATGAAAATGCAATAAGGATTAAAATATCCAGTGGCTTTGATCTTACAAACCAATAAGCATCAGGCGTCGTTCCATTTTCTGTAATGTTATTGATGGTTATATTGACCAAAAAAGCTACAATGATTGAAAAGATGAGTGGCAATGCTAAAAATATAATCTGTTTTTTGTCTAATTTATTGACCATTTTCCCCCCTGCATACCAGAAAAAGCTTCTCTTCCTATTTTTTTCGAAGTTTTTATATTTTTTGAATTTTTATCAAGTTTTGAAACGTAAAGCAAACCATCTTAAGATGAAAGACTTATCTGCCTCTCTAAGACGGGCTTTTATAAAAAGCTCTCCTAAACTAATTTTTTCAAAAATTTTTTCAAAGTTTCTTTGATGCTTCACGCGCTATTTAAATTTCTTACTTAACTCTTTTACGACACTGCATATGCTTCTTAACAGAAAAAAAACCCAATAACAATACGCATTAGTGTTCACTGAAAAAAAGCGCGGTTTATCATGTTGTGCCGTAAAACCTTGTTGTTTAGAGCCGTGATATAAGGCATGTAAAACTTTCCATATTAAGTGTTTTTAGAGTGTGTAATAAATGGGCATGGCTTGCCCTGTAACGCCCTTTTTAAAGTGAACCACATGAATGGTCAGGAGTAGGTCAAACCGCGCCAACAGAAGCCGGACTGTTTACAGAGCAGCCCTTAAGTCAGGAATATGCATCCTTTAGAGCGTAGAGCGGGAGGAAATCAAACACAAAAATGCTTTCTGTTTTTGAGGTTTGAGCTCTCTAAAACTTTTCAAAAGAATGTGCTCTTCTTTACTTGCGATCCCTTCATCACAGCAATACAAGGCATTTTCTTTTGTTGAGAGATCGGAGTAGAAAAAAGAAATGGGAACATTAAGAATATCAGCAATTTCTTGTAAACGCCCCGCCCCCTATACGATTAGAGCCTTTTTCATATTTTTGGATTTGTTGAAAAGTCACCCCTAACTGACTGCCTAATTTCTTTTGCGACATTCCCAGCATTGTTCTTTTAAAGCGAATTTTTCTGCCTATCGAAATATCGTTAAAGTGTGGATTTTTAGCTTTCACATCAAGCTCCCCTGCCGGTTGCGAGCGCCCTCGCATTGGTATTCCGGGAGTCTGAAAGTACTGAGTTCGAATCAGCTTTTTTGCTTTTAGTGCTCATCGCACTTGGACATAGCAAAAACTCCCAGAATCTCGCGATACTTATAAAGCAGGCCAATGTTTCATCTTGGATTTTCAGGCTTTGGGTTTCACCATTCAACCACACTGTACGACGAGAACCCTAGTGCTTGTTCATAAAATAATTTCTGGAGACCAGCAATAAAATTTAAAACAGTGTTTTTATCTCATGAGACAATCAAACACAAAATTGCTTTCTGTTTTTGAGGTTTGAGCTCTCTAAAACTTTTCAAAAGGATGTGCTCTTCTTTACTTGCGATCCCTTCATCACAGCAATACAAGGCATTTTCTTTTGTCGAGAGATCCGTATAGAAAAAAGAAATGGGAACATTAAGAATATCGGCAATTTCCTGTAAACGCCCCGCCCCTATACGATTAGAGCCTTTTTCATATTTTTGGATTTGTTGAAAAGTCACCCCTAACTGACTGCCTAATTTCTTTTGCGACATTCCCAGCATTGTTCTTTTAAAGCGAATTTTTCTGCCTATCGAAATGTCGTTAAAGTGTGGATTTTTAGCTTTCACTTCAAGCTCCCCTGCCGGTTGCGAGCGCCCTCGCATTGGTATTCCGGGAGTTGAAAGAGCTGAAACTTGACTCAGCCTTTTGCTTTTAGTGCTAGAGCGCACCTGGACATAACAAAAGCTCCCAGAAATCCGGGATATCCATAAAGCTGGATAAATACGTGTCTCAAGTTTAGGGTCTTTCATTCCCTGTTGATCGCTGCGTAGACGACCAAAACATTCTCTTACCAATAAAGTAATTTCATGAAATTAGCAATAAAATTTAAAAACAGTCTTTATTTTATGAGCTCCACCCCCGCCTCTCAAACTTTTATGCCCGCTCGTAAAAACTCCAAAACCATGAAATAAAACCCACGTTTATTGAGAGGACTAATAACCCTTTATTTTTGAGATCACACCTCCCAAAAGCACACCTAACAACATATCACCCCCTCCCAAAGCCATTTTTGAGAGACATCTTACAGATTTACACTGTGATACGTTGGATTTTTGCGCCACAACGAGCCGATTTTTCTTCTAATCTCTCAAATCCACGATCAAGATGATAAACACGATTGACGATTGTTTCTCCCTTTGCTACCAATGTAACAAGAGTAAGAGGGCTGCAATCACAAGAGAAACAACAAGCACGCAAATCCGTCGCCATGACAGGAGCCCCCCTTGCAAATTCTCTGTTCCATGAGATAGTTGCCCTCTCGCCCATCAAGCTTTATTTGCGCCCTCAAGCGATTGAGTTCTTGAACATGCATAAAACGATCTTCGAAAACCGTCTCTGTAATATGCGCGATTCCTTCAGCCCGTGTCATGCACCCCGCGTCATGAGCGCCATGAACGAAACTTAGACAATAATCACGAGCCTCCTCAAGAGTGAGAGAAGCAAAACTTTACACGAAAGAAAAACCATTCCGAAAAGAAAACAGCAGCCACAAAAGCCATACCCTTGAAAGATGGAGATTTGAAAGAACTATTGAGAAAATCATCAAGAATATACGGCTCCAAAATTCCACAAGCAAGAGAGTAAACCATTAAAAATGCACCAGCCAAGCCCAGCCCCTCCCAACAAGCAAACATTGTGTTAAAACGCCCCCAAGCAATCGCCCCCCTCAACCACAGCGCAAAGCATTCAGCATATCTTTAACAGGTTTACACTGTGATACGTTGGATTTTTGCACCACAACGGACTAATTTTTCTTCTAATCTCTCAAATCCACGATCAAGATGATAAACACGATTGACGATTGTTTCCCCCTTTGCTGCCAATGCTGCAATCACAAGAGAAACAGAAGCACGCAAATCCGTCGCCATGACAGGAGCCCCTTGCAAATTCTCTGTTCCATAGACAGTTGCCGTCTGCCCATCAAGCTTTATCTGTGCTCCTAAGCGATTGAGTTCTTGAACATGCATAAAACGATTTTCGAAAACCGTCTCTGTAATATGCGCGATTCCTTCAGCCCGTGTCATGAGCGCCATGAATTGCGCTTGGAGATCAGTTGGAAAAGCAGGATAAGGTCCTGTTTTAATATCAACGGGCATAATTTTGGTGTTCTTTGGATTTCGCTTAATATGAATTCCTTGAGGTTCTATTTGAATCTCGAGTCCTGTTTTTTGGAGCACCTTAAGCACCTTTGTGAGATGATTAGGATTTGCATTTTTAAGAAAGACATCTCCTCCCGTCATAGCAACAGCCATTGCATATGTTCCCGCTTCGATTCGATCAGCAATAACGCGTACTCTAGCACCGTTGAGTTTTTTAACCCCTTCAATTGTAAGCGTTGTTGTTCCTTCACCGGTTATTTGAGCCCCCATAGCATTCAGAGTTCGAATAAGGTTTGTCACTTCTGGCTCACAAGCTGCATTCTCAAGAGTGGTTGTTCCCTTTGCCATTGTCGCCGCCATCAGCAGCACATGGGTTCCACCAACAGTGACTTTAGGGAAACGATAGTGAGCACCTTTTAACCCCTTTAGCGCTTTTGCATGAACATATCCATTTTCGATAGTAATCTGTGCGCCTAAAGTTTTAAGTCCCTCAAGGATAAAATCGACAGGTCTTGTTCCAATAGCGCATCCTCCAGGAAGCGAAACATAAGCCTCTGCGCATCGTGCAAGCAGAGGTCCGATAACCCAAAAGCTTGCACGCATTTTTTTCACCAGTTCGTATGGTGCCCGTGTTGTAGCTATTTTTTGCGCCGTAAAATGAATTGTTCTTGAATTCACGCATTCATCTTTAAACTCTTGTCCATCAACGGCATATCCAACACCATGATTATTGAGAATACGAATAAGCAATTCAACATCGGCCAGATGCGGAATATTTTCTAAAGTGAGCGTTTCTTCTGTAAGCAGCGCCGCAATCATAAGAGGCAATGCAGCATTTTTTGCCCCAGAAATAGGAATTGTTCCTTGAAGTTTTTCTCCCCCAACAATTTGAATAGAATCCATCGTGTTTTCCCTCTTTTCCTTTGTGCCTGCCCTTCCAAAGGATTGTCCCCCTTCGGGAAGTTATGCTTTATTAATCGTTTTAGAACGCATTCTAACTATGAGAACAAATTATTGAGAAGTTTGGTTGCAAAAATTTACTAAAAAACATTTTTTTGCATTTTAGAGCTTTTTGCATTTTAGAGCTCTGGTTGTGCTCTTTTTCGGCTTTGCTCTTTTCGACGTTTCAGGTTTTGACGCAATTGTTGTGCCAATCTTTCTTGACGTCGTTTTGCTTTTTCATCTTGATGATTAATTTCATTTTGTTTTTGTTTTTGATGCATTTGTGTCATTGCGCAACCTTTTAAACAGTGTTGAGCTTCTATCCAAGCAACTCATTTAGATATTTAAGCATATAAGAAACATATGTCATGACATAAGATACGTTTTCTTGCAAGAATATACAAATGTTCTCTTGCCTATTTTCTGACAATATGGCACAAGACAGCGCAAAGATTGAAAAGGGCTGCGGTAGCTCAGTGGTAGAGCACTCCCTTGGTAAGGGAGAGGTCGAGAGTTCAATCCTCTCTCGCAGCACCATTTTATTCTTCTTTTGCCTCTCTCTTCTTGCCCTTATAAGTCTTCCCTATAAGCCTAAATCTTTTCCCCCAACCTCCATCAGCTTCATCAAATCCTCCATCCTTTAAACCATGCGTTTCAATAGCCTCAAAATCAGTAGCTTCAAAATCAATGGACTCAATGACACACTTAATCTCTAAAATGCTTTGCGAATGGCTTTTGAAATTGACCGCCCCCCAAAGAATATCCCCCCACCCCTTGCCTCCCCTTTCCTTGCCTCCCCCCTCTTTCCTTTCTGTAAGATTTGCCCTATCCTTCTCTTTACCAAGCCTCACTGTTGCAACAGCTCTTAGCACTTGAGACGGTATAGACATTTTTATTTTTTCAATATTTTATTTCTTGAATATTTTTCCCCACAAGCTCACCCTGTTTGTAATATGCAAACAAACGATTTTACTTGATTCAATATAAGAGCGTCTGAATAAGAAGGGTTGAAATAAGAACATCTCACACTATTTCGGGCTCTCATTGAAATTCAAATTGAATCTCAATAATGAATTATTATAAACTCATTGTTTGAACATATCCCATTGATACCTTTAGCCGCCTCCAAACCCATAATCTTATCTTTCCAGCCTCTCTATCCACCTCAAGCAACACAAGCATTCCCTCTAAAAATTAGAATAAGCTTCATCGATCTTATTCGTCATTTACAACTGATCTAACAGAGCCATTTCCAGAACCTCCTCTCAACTCAATTCCTTCCCCATTCTCCCCACCCCTTACCAAAAGCAAAAACCAAACAGTGATAAAGTCCCCCTCAATAAAGCTTTCACTAAGCCACCCCACTCTCCCATATGGCAAACATCTCATATGACAGACATCCCCATATACTAGGCACCCCATATACCAGAAAATTGATAGCCTGCCTTTTCAAAGAAGATCCCTCATTACCAATTTTATACACTATGGTTTTCCACGTGCTCTAAGCCTCCCTCTTTCAACACGCATCTTTTTTATACGAATACTTTGATTGATACGGATAGCGTTATTCGTCTTGCATAAGAGCCCCAAGAGTGAAAAGCTCTCTCCCTCTGTTCTATTGAAATTAATCACCCCTCTTCGCTTACACTTCACAAGCAGAAAGATCCGTATGGCGAGAAACTTTCCAAGAAAAGCATATCTCTTCGTAAAAAGCCTCCCAGTAAACGAGATTATGAATCGTCTCAAGAGCTACAGCCCATGCCGCAATTTTGGCAACGGCCCCCCAATAGTACCAACTTACTTTTTCATAAAGTAAAAATAGGGTGCGCAATGTTTATAATCTCTGGGGGGTATAATCTACGGACTTTATAATCTACGGGGCTTGACCGTTATACCCCTCACGATATTATTCACAGGCGCCAGTATGAAATTTACGAACGCCGGCATAAAATGGCTGTGAAATGAGCTTAGAGCGAGATATCTTTATTAAAACAAGTGCGTAAATGTACAACAACAAGTATATTTCATTTGGAGTATTTTGGATATTGCCTACTCTCCCCACCCTAGGACAACCATTTTGGCTACAGATCCCCTTATATTTTCTGCTGTCATACCTCCTCCAATAAGCTAAAACCCCACATATGCGGGGTTTTAGCCAGTACCACACCTTTATTTAGACACATTATGATCATTATAACCATTTTTATTAAATACGTTTTTACGTATATTTTCAACACAAAAATAACACATATTGATTTATTTAACAGAAATGACTTATAAAAGCTTGTTAGAAACAAAAGCCAATAAATACCCTCTGTTTAAACACTTTATTTGCTATAGCAATAAGCACTGTTTTATTTACGCATCATACAACGAGTGGATGTACAACAGATGGTCTTTTTGTTGGAAGTACTTCTCCGATCAATTGTATTTCAAAAGAATATATAAGACAGAAAATAAAAAAGAAGCTATTAGAAAAAGAACGCGAAAGAGAATGGTTAGAGCTTGAACAATTTTCTGTTAGCGCTTGTCCAAGTGGAAAATTTCCTGTTTATTATGGCGTTTCTATTATCGATTGTGTTTCAGAGGAAGAACTAAAACAAAATCGTTTTAATAATGAAATTAATATAATGAACTTATTCCTGCAATGGTTTATCGTAGCACTCGTAATAACAACGATAATGTCTGTTCCCATAAGTTTACTTTGGCGTTTTAGATTTAAGGTTCCTGCCTGTTTATTTACAATAATGACAACCTTGGCTATTATTGCCGTCCCTTTTACATTTGATTTATCGTCTCTCTTTTAATCTATTTTTGTAAAAAAATATTTCTAAAATATTAAAAACACCCTGCATTTTTAAGCGTTTTGAACTGTATCTCCTCTCATTTAGAGACAATAGCCCCAAGTACAGCCATGCCATTCAATACGATTTTAACCATATTTCTAACATAAAAATAACACATGTTGATACATTCAAAAGAGATCAATTAAACGATCTTATAAAATAAGAGCAATACACAAAGTGGCTGTATTTAATGATAGTCAATGAAGACGATTATTATGGAATTCTTGGTGTAAGCTACGAATGCAACGATAAACAGATAAAATCTGCTTTTCGTAAATTAGCTCTGCAATACCACCCTGATCATAATTCTAGTACCGAAGCAGAACAAAAATTCAGAAAAATTTGTGAAGCCTATGAAGTTCTTAAAGATCCTCAAAAGAGAGCTGCTTACAATCAGTTCTATCATAAAACTTTTAAAGATAATCACAAGGCTTCTGAAATTAGTAGAAACCAAGAGAACAGACGACAAGATAATACCAAGCGTGTAATTGATAGTATCGCGTATGTAATTTTCATTATTTGTGGAATAATACCTGTAATGTATTTTATAATTTTATTTTACATGGAAGATATTCTGAATAAATAAGTATAGGGTTATTAATTCTCATAAGCATAAAAGGATATTTGGTAAAGATTGGTGCATTTATCTTCGGGCTCATACTAATATCATTTATCAAATTTATATGGAGAAGTATCTATTGATCAGTGCTTTTGAAGAGCTTTAAGATCAGCCCCACAGTGAATTCACAAAATGTGGTCATTTTTGATTTTCTATAACAAGGTAGTGTAGAAAAACATAAAGATTATAATATCTCTATCCGTTCTTTCCCTATTCTCCCGTTTTCCCTACCCTTCTATTTTCTTCCACAACCTGCCCCCCAACCTTTCCCCAACGAGCCTACTTGACTCCACACAGGCTTTTTCTCATGTCCCTACATCCTTTTCCCATATTGGCTAAAAAACGCCCCTCAAACGACTCTTTCCCAAAAAACAAAAGCACCACAAGAACCATTTCCTCTCCAATGAAAAAGCACTTGTCCGGCAACTTAGCCATCATGGGGCCTTTCATCGCGCCCCCAAACACGGCACAACACAAAAGCGGCCAGAAGCTCCCCGTTGTCCCAATACGTCTAAACAAGCTTTAATGACCTCCCCCGCCAAACACCTCCTTCCATTTTCCAGCATGCTTTACGTATCATTCCAAGCTCCCTACTTGCGTGCCGCAAAAACATAAAAACCGGCTCTTTTCCTCCTTGAACGTGCCTTTTTATAGGTTGGAACCTGTCTGTACTGCTGCTTCCCTTCCCCCTAAACCTCATTTTTGTTCTCCAGCATGCTTTCGTGTCACTCCAAATCACAGGATAACGACCTGCCCCCTTCATCCCCACCATTTCCTCCTCATCCCGCTCCAACATTTCTCTTCCCAAAGCCGCGTATCTCCCCCTTTTCCATATCGGCTAAGAAAATCCCCCAAGCCCCCGCAAAGCTCTCTCCCCCCAAGAACGAAAGCATAACGTACACCATTGTCACCACAATGAAAAAGCAACTCAGCCCTTTCATTGCGGCTCCCCCCCAACACTCACCACAAAAGCACCCAAAATCACACAGCCTCCATACCTCTGAACACTTAGCCTTACTCCCCATTCTCGTTTTCCCCTCCAGCATACCGCGCCGCCTTGCATGCGCTCCAAGCACCCTTTCTTCCCACATTTTCCCACCATGGCTTTCACATTCCTGTCCCCTAAAGTTCGCTATGCTCCCTGCTTCCCTGCGCCCCCTTATTTGGCACCCTCCTCCAACACAAAAACCAGCTCTTTTCCCTCTGCTCTTTCCTTTTTATAGAACTTTGCCTCTCCTCAACGCTACACAAGATCCCTTCCCACCCCGTCTCATTCTCGTTTTCCCCTCCAGCATACGCTTTGTCTTCATTCCAAGCACCCTTTCTTCCCCCTCCTTCAAAGCAATTTCTGTTCTTATATGAAAACCTGTCCCAACACTCTTAATTTGCTGTACCATCTTCTCCAAAGCCTCATTAAAACGGCTAATTTCATTTTCAAGCTTGCAAATATACGCTTCATCACGATAAGCCCGTTTAATCAAAGGGGGCATATCCGGCCAATAGAGCATTAAATCCACCCATTCGCGTTGAGAAATCCATAATCCCCCTTGACATTGTGCTTTATGTTCTGCTGGAAAGCCCTTTTGCATGAAATGAGGAATTAAAATTTCAGGTTTTTTTGTTTTAATTTCCAACAATCCATTTTTTCCAACAAAAGCATCGGGGGAAAATCCTTGTTCGCGATCATCAGCCAAAACAAAGCCAATACATTCAGGTTCTGTATGTGTCAGTTTCCCATAAAGCTGTCGCGCGCTTGGTTCTAATTCAGTCCCACGTCGCATAGAAAGTGTTGCCCCTTCATCAACGGTTTTTCCGGTAATTCTTTCTCCCGCCAATTTCATCATCACACTCTGATAGCGTGACGTTTTTTGCCCTTGTTTTGTTCGTGCCATAACCATCTCAAACAACGAAGCCGTAATCAAACCATTACGCGCTTGCTGCCATTCCTCTGTTCCTTGAATACAATCGATAATGATTGGCATAGTATTTCTCCCCTTCATCTTTAAGGTGTTTTTTTTGCAACATATTCTCTTTGAAACATTCATATCTTTTAAGATGCATTCCCCACTAAGAATGACAGCATCCTTAAATATTGTGCTGCTGAAATCACAAAAGCTGTTGGAAACGCCCCCCTCAACATCCCCCTCCCCACAAGTTTCTCATCCCCTCCTTTTCCATATCGGTTAAGCCCCCAAGCGGCGCCCTCCCTAGACGAAAGCATAACGCGTGATATTTTCTCCCCGATAAAAAAAAACCTCTTGCCCATCATTGCCCCCCTAAGACTCAATACAAAAACGGTCAGAACCGCGCTCCCATAGCGCCTTCCTCTTCTTCCCTCTCAAACACCTTCCCTCATTTCCCAACATGCTTTCACATTCATATCCAAGCTCTTTGCACTCCCTGCGCTCCAAGCCCTCTACTTTCCCCCCTCCTCCAACACTCTACTCCTTCCCCCTACACGGAACTTTTTTTAAAGATTGACATCTCCTCAACGCTATACGGCTGCCCCTTTTCCACACCTCATATCTCCCCTCCAGCATATGCCTTACATACGCTTCAAGCTCTCCTCCCCCCACTCGTCCTCCCTCTTAACCAGCCAACCACCAACATTTTCCCCAACAAGCTTCCCCCCAACATCCCTCCTCCCCACAAGTTTCTCATCCCCTCCTTTTCCATATCAGCTAAGCCCCCCAAGTCGTCCCCCCCCCCAAGAACGAAAGCATAACGCACACCATTGTCACCGCAATGAAAAAGCACATGGGCCCATCATTGCGGCGCTCTCCCCCAGCACTCAACACAAAAGCACCCCAAAGCCCCCCACGTGTCCCAATACGTCTAAACAAGCTTTAACGACCTCCCCCGTCAAACACCTCCTTCCATTTTCCAGCATGCTTTACGTATCATTCCAAGCTCCCTACTTGCGTGCCGCAAAAACACAAAAACCGGCTCTTTCCCCTTGAACGTGCCTTTTTATAGGTTGGAACCTGTCTGTACTGCTGCTTCTCTTCCCCCTAAGCCTTCATTTTTGTTCTCCAGCATGCTTTCCGTGTCACTCCAAGTCACTGAATGACGACCTGCCCCACCATTGCCTTACCCCCCCCCAATGAACCAGCCGGCAACTGCCCCCCACACACAAGCGTCCGCAATTCCCCATATATAGGGCTCTTTTCTTCATGCCCTCCTTTCCATATCGGCTAAGAAAATCCCCGCAAAGCTCTCCCCCAAGCGGCTCCCCTAAGTCGTCCCCCCCCCCCAAGAACGAAAGCATAACGTACACCATTGTCACCGCAATGAAAAAGCACTTGGGCCCATCATTGCGGCTTCTTTTTTCAACCCTGCTACTGCACGACGGAAAAATCATGGCGGCAATATTCTTCCTCCAATTTTTTTGCCATAGACTGAGCCACCTCTTGCGAGATGAAAAGTATAGCGTTGTGTCTTTGTGGTTCGAGTCTGATTAAATTCCGCATATTTCCAGCATAATAAAGTGGAATCCCTTGATACGAAGTCTTGAGATAACTTGGCATGTTTACCACCAATAATCTGTCAAGACATCACATGGGCGTAAACGATGCTGTTTTTCATAAGAGCCATAGAGATTATCTTCATAATCGCAAGCCGCTCTTTCATTTAAACAAGCATGATAAGCTTCACTATTCAAAATGAAGGGCTGCAATTGTGTATTTTCTTCATTCATTTCATGATTTTCGACATAAAAATCAGCGATTTGTTCCGTAATATCTTCAGCATGAGAAGTTGTCAGATCGAGTCGTAAAACTCTATAAACAGTTTCACATTCTTCAATCAGTTCGAGCACTTCTTCGATTTCGTCGATTGTTCCTTCATAAGTACAAGGATTTTCCTCTTCGCATAAAACGATAATGATTTCATCCTCTTTAACGAATGGAATATTTTTCATGATTTCCCCCTTTAGATAGTTGATAAAGCATAGCCTTGTCTTGACAAGACTAAATATAGCGTTAGTCTTATATCCTCTATAGGAGAGATGTCAACCATTTTATCCTTCATAAAAGATATATTTTAAATATCTACGGGGTTCAAATGACATATGTAAAGAAAAATCTATTATTCTTTGTTCCTCTCATGCCCCTTTGTTGTTCTCTATTTGTTCTTACAAAATTGCAATTATAAACACACAGGAGAGATAAAATGAGTGACATAATATTAATAAAACACTGGAGTCGCCTTGATTCAAAAGCACAGAAGGAAGTTATTTTGAAGCTTCGTCAATTGGTCGCCGCAAAAGAGTCAAAATCGCCTGTCTCTCTTGCGGAGAGAGTTTCGAAATAAGCTCTATAAATTCTTTATCTTCAGGGCTAGCCCCTTTACCGTAAAGAATATAATTCATACTGATATTAATTTCGTGACAAATTCGCGAGAGAGATTCGATTGTTGGTTCTTTTCCTTCAGAAAGAATAGAATGAAGGTACCCCGCACCTTTACCGGCAGCGAGGGAGATAGATCTTTTTGACCGCCCACTTTTTTCCAAAGCGATTCTTAATCTTTGACGCCAACCATCGATATTCATAATTTCACCATATAGCGCGTCTTTTTAAAAAAACACGTCCTTTTTATAAAACGGGCTTGCATTATCCTCTAAAAAGGATAAAATTAAGGAAACAAATTTTACTTTTTAGGGGGAATTTTTTTTATTTTTAGATCATAAAAACACTTTAACCACCCTACCGGATATAAAAGACCACCTCCAAAGCTTCTGCCCAAAAGCAAGTACGTTGAGAATGTGTGGTATTCTTTATTCTTTCCATCACCGCAATCTTAAATCGTAAGTTTGCATGCGCTTCAAGCACAGCCAATCATTTATAAGCATCGTAAAGAAGCCTCTAGTCATCATCGAACAGAGCCAAAAACAACACAAGTTAAATCCTTATTTGAGCTTTTATCATCAATAAAAATGTATAAAAAAGAAGAAAGTAGATTGCAGTATGAAACACGCTAATCAACAAGAAACTCCTCATTATGAATCGTCTAGGCTTCCATATGTTTGTTGGTATCAAAATGACTTTCTAGGAGGTGTACGTGGGATGCGCGCACACGAAATTGGAATCTATACGATTCTTCTCAATGAAATGTATGCCCGTGGCCGACCTTTAGAAATATCGAAAGAACGTTTAGCGCGTCTTTGTGGTTGTGACAAGCGAACTTTTGTTAATGTTTTAGAGATGCTCATCCAAGAGGGTAAGATTTTAAATTTAGCCAATGGATTATGGAACAAGCGTTGCGAAAATGTTTTTCAAGAGCGTGAAAAATTGCTTGAACAAAAATCCTTTGCGGGTCGTTCTTCGGCAAAAAAACGCAAGAAAATCAATGCAGAGATGCAACAACTGCTTAACGAAAGTCCAAAAGATGTTGCACAAAACTCAAAAGCTCAAAAGGCAGAAGAAAAGGAAACACCTTACGGTGTTTTAGAAAAGAAAATTTTGTTTGATGAGACAGAACCTTGTTTTTCCTTCGAAGAGAACTTTGAACAAAGCGATCATCCATCCCCCTCACCGGCTCTTGATTCACCTCTCCCTTTGCCTGCCCAAGCAGAAGCGGAGCAAAAAAACGCCTCCCCTTTAAATGCTCCCCAAGCCGAGTTCACTCCCGCCCCTATCGCGCAAATTGTCACGGGGGAAAAAACAAAATCTGCCACCACTCTTCCCCCCAGCAATCTTCCTGCCTCCATCCCGCTTTGCACCAACAAAAAAACCACAACCTCAGTTGCCAAAGGGCATCGTCTTCCTGAGCATTGGCAAGCAGACATCAAGGCGGCAGTTTCAGAAGGTTTGAGTGAAAGCCAAGCCCATTGGCAAGAAAAGAAGTTTCGCGACTATTGGCAAGCCAAGGGCGGCAAAGAAGCACTCAAAGTAGACTGGCAAGCCACATGGCGCAACTGGTTTCGCCGTGAGATCGAACGGCAAGAACAGCAAAAACAGGGAGGCTCCTCATCTTTTACCTCTGAGAACAACGACACGCTTTACCGCAGTTTGATCAACTATAACGACAATTTTTGACATCACACAAACAACGTATTTTTCAAGCAAGCGCGGGGACAAAAATGCTTCAAAACCACAACAGCATCGGACAAAACAAAAGGCGGCAAAACAACATTTGGATAGGCGATTCACACAGCAAAACGCGTCAACATCGACCATTTTGCTCTCATCACAAAAGCGTTTTCCCCACGCAAAAGACCCCCACAGGCACCCCAACATACACACCCCAATACACTAGGACTCCAGCATGCACCACCCCCTCAGGCATATCCACCCCGCCCTTCTTTCACCCCCTTCCTCCTTTCCACCTTCCTCCTTTTCCCAAGGCGCCACTTCCCATGCTCTTGGCAAACAGACATCAACAGAGCAGCTTCAAAAAACTTCAATGAAAAGCAAACTCTTTGGTAACAAAACACCCCTCCACACAGGCACCCCAACTCATGCCCCACCCCCCCAACAGGACACTCCAACATGCACCACACCCTCACAGACATATCCACCCCGCCCTTCTTTCACCCCCTTCCTCCTTTCCGCTTTCCTCCTTTTTCTCAAGGCGCCACTTCCCATGCTCTTGGCAAGCAGACATCAACAGAGCAGCTTCAAAAACCTTCAATGAAAAGCAAACTCTTTGGCACTCCCCCTCCCACACAGGCACCCCAACACATGCCCCAACAAGGTATCCCAAAACAGGACTCCAACATGCACCACACCCTCACAGATATATCCACCCACCTTCTTGCATCATCCACCCTACCTGCTTCCAACGCGCCCCTCTCAAAGGGCTCCACCTTCCTAAACCCTTGGCAAACAGATACCAACACAGCCATTTCAAAAACTTTCAGGATAGAGCAAGTCCCGCGCAAAAAAGGACCGTATAGCATAAGACCTTTCACCATGTGATCGAACAACGAGAACAGCAAAAACAGAATCCTCACCTCCCACATCTTGAGAAAAACGACAATAATATCACGAATGACCATGAGCACAATTTTTGAAATCAAACAAAAACTTATCTCACAAGCCGATAGAATAGCAGAAATGCTTCTTCCCCAAGGGCACAAACGAGGCAACAATTGGATTGTAGGCAACACACGTGGTGAAGCTGGTCAAAGTTTATCGATTTGCTTGAGTGGTAGTAAAGCAGGACTTTGGTATGATTTTGCAGAAGGCACTGGAGGAGATCTTTTAGACCTTTGGTGTGAAGTCAAAGGCATTAGCCTTTCTCAAGCCTTAGAAGAAGCACGCGCGACTCTCAATCTGACACGCCCCAAACCCTTTATGGCGCCCCATCGTTCCTATCGCCGTCCACCGGTTCCTACAGGGCAGAGCCCGCAGAATCTTGTAAAAAACTATCTCCACGAAAAACGCCACATTCCTTTAGAGATTATAAAGCGTTACCGCATAGGAGAAGATGGTGAAAAAATCATTTTTCCCTTTTATAAACCCGACGGCACCCTTGCTTTAGTCAAAGAACGGCTCGCACAAGCAGGAGCAAAAACCAAACCAACAGCCTCCCAATGTGAACCGATTTTATTTGGTTGGCAAGCCCTTTACCCCACAAACCACCCCGCCACGCACACGCCCCAACAAGCAACCCAGCACGCACCTCAGCAAGCATTCCAACACACACCCCAGCAGGTACCCTCAACCAACCCCGCCTCTACACACACACACCAACAGGCACCCACGCATGCGCTCCAACAGGCGCCATTCCCCATTTTTTCTTCAACAAACCGTATCATTGTTATCACTGAAGGAGAAATTGATGCACTTTCCTTAGCCGCCTATGGATATCCGGCGGTCTCTGTTCCCTTTGGAGGAGGTAGTGGAGGCAAACACAACTGGATTGAAAATGAATTTGATCATTTAGAATCTTTTGAAACGATTTTTTTAGCCACCGATATGGACAAGCCCGGAGAAGAAGCAGCCCGTGAGATTGCCAGCAGGCTTGGACGCCACCGTTGCTACCGTGTCCGTTTACCCCTTAAAGATGCCAATGACTGTTTAACCGCAGGGATTGATAAAGCCACCATAAAAGCCGCCTTTTCCTCAGCACAAAGCTTTGCACCAGAAGGTTTACGGCGCGCCTCAGACTATAAAGATCAAGTGATTGGGCTTTTTTGGCCAGAGCCTGAAAAACATCTTGGTTATACGGTTCCCTATCCTAAACTGAAGGACAAATTGCATTTCCGCCCAGCAGAATTAACGCTCTGGAGTGGTGCGAGTGGTGCAGGTAAAAGCCAATTATTATCAGACTGTATTCCCCATTGGATTGCACAAAAGAGTCGCCTTTGCTTAGCGTCTCTAGAAATGAAAGGAGAACAATCACTTCGCCGTTTAACCAAACAAACGGGCGGCTTAGAACAGCCTACAAAAGAGACAATTGAACGGATTCTTCATTTTTTAGACGAAGGGCTTATTCTTTATGAGCATGTTGGCAAATCGAGCGTAGATACCTTGCTTGAAGTCTTTGACTATTGCCGTGCGCGCTATGGCTGCGATCAATTTATCATCGACAGTTTGATGCGGCTTGGCATTGCCTCTGATGATTATGCAAGACAAGAACAAGCCGTTTATAAAATGGTTGATTGGGCTGTTTTAAACAATGTACATATTCACCTTGTAGCCCATGCCCGAAAAGGCGGTCTGGATAAAGATATCCCCAGCACAGAAGACATTAAAGGCGCCTCAGAAATTGGTGCCAATGCCTTTAACATTATCACCATTTGGCGCAATCGACCGTTAGAAGACAAAATCTTTGCCGCTTCTCTCGCACAAGAAAAAGCAGATTTAGCCAAACGCCCTGGCGTCATTATGAATATTGCCAAACAACGTTCTGGTGATTTTGAAGGCAAAATAGGGCTTTGGTTTGATCCCCAAACCTACCGCTATCGCTGTTCTTTTGAACAATCATTCCCTCGACGTTATCTGTAATACCCCATAAACCCCACTCTCTTTAAAAATGCCTCCGCCTTCAAACGCGCACGCCTTGCTCCCACAGAAACAACAGGAAGGATAAATCCACAAATGATGAAAAACACCCAATCCTTCGCAAACCAAAGCCAGCCTAACCCCATATTCTCTGCTCCCAAAGACAAACAAAAAAAGGTCGCTCCAGCAATGGCGTAAAACACCAACCCCTTCAATAACCACAAACAACGCGTCACCACCCATCTCGCCGCCCCCTCATATGCAAAATCAAAAACCACTCCAACAGTGCAGCAAACACGATCCCCATCAAGGACAGGAGTCCCCATGGTATGTCCATACTCTCCATCCCCTCAAGAGCTAAAAAAAGAACGACTCCTAAAATGCAATAAAACAGCACTTCCTTCAAAAAGAGGGAAACACCAAAAATACAATAAAACGCCGCCCGCCACCACGGAATATCGAAGCGCTTGGAAACCTTATAAGTACCAATAACGACAACAATAAAAAGGTAGGAAAACACCAACAACAGCAAAAAAAACAAATCGTTCGACATCACATACCCCTCACAGCAAGCCCATTAAAGATCACACCCATGAAAAAGAAAAACACACCCTACTTTAAGAACCAAGCCCATAGAACACGCGCACGCCTTATACCCTGATAAATCAAAGGAGAAAAAAATCCAACAATAAAGGGCAACACCCTCTCATTCGAGAACCAAAGCCAGCTCAACCCTAGATTCTCTGCTCCCAGACGGGTAAAACAAAGAATTGGTGCCAAAATGCAGAAAAACAGCACAAAATTCAAAGCACGCAACGACCTCTGTAGCACCGTATCACTTTGCTCGCGTATAAAGAACCCCAAGAGCACTTTCAACAATACAGACAAGAGCAAAACCTTTAAGAATACCGCCCTTATGCTATCCATATCTCTGACACCCACAGCAGCAAACCACAGGATAAAGCCCATCATGCAACAAAACATAACTGCTTTTAAGAACACTTGCCAAGCAACAGGCATACTCTTGACGCCCAGATGCACCAAACCAAGGACAGTTGCAAAAATGCAAGAAAACACCGCCCCCTTCAAGAGCAGCTCCCCGTCAACAGCGCGCCTGCCCACGCCCACATAAATAAAACCAAGGTAGGTGGCAAGGGCGCCATAAAGCACCACCCATCTCCAAAACATCCACCCTGTAACAGAGCGACGCTTGGCAATCTTATCAAGAAAAACCAAAGCTAGAGCAAAAAAGCAGAAAAACCCCAACAACAGCCAAAACATCACATCGTTCGACATCAAATACCCCTCACAGAAAGAACATCAAAGACCATGCCCGTGGAAAAGAAAAATGCTCATTTTTTTAAGCACCATCCCAACAGTACACGCACTCACCGTACCCCCTCCAAAACAAAAAAGGAACAAGTCCAATAGTGCCCAGAAACACCCCATTGTTCAAGAACCAATGCGTGCTCCAGCCCATATGCTTTACTCCCACATGTGCCAACCCAACAACAGCTCCAACAACGCCACCAAACACCAGCCCCTTAAAAAACATGTCCCATGCAACCACCATACACCCCGCACCCTCATAAGCAAAACCAAAGACCATGCCCAAAATGCAGCAAAAGATCAATCCTTTACAAAGAATGAAAGCCTAAACCCAAGACGCTTTGCCCCTAGACAAATAAGCCCAAGGATAAGACCAAAGACAACGCCAAAAAGAATGTTAAAAACCCACTTGTTTGAAAACCACACCTGAGCCAAACCAAAATGCTCAGCTTTCGCATAAACAAAATCAGAGGTCACGCCAACAAAGAATGCAAGCACCCCACCCTTAAAAAAGTCCTTCCTTGTAAACCCGAAAAACCTTATTCCCACATAAATAGAAACAAAGGCGAGCGCCAAAGGGCAGAAAAACCCCAACCACTGCCAAAACATCAAATCGTTCGACATCAAATACCCCTCACAGAAAGAACATCAAAGACCACGCCCGTGGGAAAGAAAAATGCTCATTTTTTTAAGCACCCCAACAGTACACGCATACACCGTACCCCCTCCAGAGCAAAAAAAGGAACAAGTCCAATAGTGCCCGCAAACACCCCATTGTTCAAGAACCAATGCGTGCTCCAGCCCATATGCTTTACTCCCACATGTGCCAACCCAACGACAGTGCCAATAATGCAAGCAAACACCACCCACTTGAAGCACCACACCCCACGCGATATCCATTTACCCCGCACCCTCATAAGCAAAACCAAGGACAGCGCCAGCAATGCAACAAACACCGCTCCTATCACTAAAAATTCCCATGATATATCAAAACGCTTCGCTCCCTTATAAGCAAAGCCAAGAACCACTACAGCAATGGTGCAAAACACCACAGCCTTCAAAAACACGCCCCACGATACAGTCCTACGGTCTGCTCCCACAACAATAAAACAAAGGGTCGCTCCAGCAATGCAAGAAATCTCCACCCCCTGCCAAAACACCTCCCACGTCATAACCGGTCGCCCCGCATCTTCATAAGCAAAACCAAGGACCATGCCAACAACGCAGAAAAATGCCAGCCCCTTCAAAAACATGTCCCGCGCAACCACCATACGCCCCGCTCCTTCATCAATAAAAATCAGAGACCATGCCAAAAATGCAGCAAAAGATCAATCCTTTTCAAAGAATGAAATCCTAAACCCAAGACGCCTTGCCCCTCTATAAATAAGAGCAAGGACAAAGCCCAAAAGGACATAAAACACCCACTTGTTTGAAAACCACACCTGAGCCAAACCAAAATGCTCAGCTTGCTTATAAACAAAATCAGAGACAGCAGCCAAAATGAAGCTCAACAACACCATCTTGAGGAACAAACCCTTCGTTACACCACGCCGCTGCATTACTTCATAACCCAACATAAGGAAAATACTGGGAATGCCATAAAACGCCACAGCTCGTAAAAATACGCCCCACGTCATCCCCAACGCCTTCATTTCCACATAAACAGCCACAGAGACATAGGCCACAATACAGCTAAACACCAATCCCTTCAGAGACAAAAGCCCGCGCGCCATCACTCACCTCCCCCATCAAGTCATTCAAGGAAAATCCACCATGCGACAAAACACCTCTCTTTTCAAGAGCCAAATCCATGGGGCTCCCACACACAAGCGCAACAGTCCAAGTCACCCCCAAGAGCGCATACCCACACGGCACACTCCAACACATGTCTTCCTCTCATCCCTCTCTTTTGCCTAGAGCAAGCAACATTTTTTAAAAACGAGAAGCAAAATTAAAATTTTTAAGGAGATGCTATGACCCATAAGCAGAAAAAAAATACGCAAACCTGCCCGCTTGAACATCAAGATCAAGGAAAGCACATTGGTCATTTAAAGACGCAAGAAATCCCTGTTGAAACAAGTAATCCTTATTTTAAACCCAATCATCGAGAAAGTTCCAGCAATCCGCGCACCATCAATGCCATTGCCAATGCACAAAGCCATCCCATTGCCCTTTTATATGCGAAAGGACATCTCAGCAAAGCCCAATATAAAGCAGCAGAACGTTTTTATTTTTACTGGCGTCAAAGCCAAGCCGATCTCCACATGAGCCTTGACTACACCCGTGAAAAGGTTTCCTGTAGCCAAGGGTACACACACCCTATTGAACGTCAAATAGAAGCATCCAATCATTTAAGAACAATCAAAGTTCAACTGGGTATTCTTGGCTATTCACTGCTTGAACGCGTTATCGGCTATGGACAAGCGATAAAAGAATTAAGTTCTTCAAAACGCAAACAAAACTCTCTTGCCGATCATTTACGAGATTGTTTAGACTTGCTCGCATTTCATTGGGGATATGCAAACCATAAACATTTTGAATAATCCCCTCCTCGCCATTTTAAGCGGCCTCCCATGTTGCCCCGCCCCCTCTAAAGCCCTTCCCACACACACGGGCTCAAGCATTGAGCAGCTCTCGCCCCCATTTCCATTACCTTGCCCCCCCACCCAAAAGGACAATACTTCACCCCCCTCACATACTTAAGATACACCCTACACTCTTAAAAACAAAAAGCCTTCCCCCATATCAATCCTATAATCATGAGGGGCTCTTAATTCGTTTTTGATTGAAGAATATTATCAAGATGCATGCATGCATCATAATATTTTTAAATATAGTTTAATTAATATCGAGTCTTAAAATAAATATTCAATTGAAAAAAGTATTAAGTTTTAATGCAAAATGACAAAATTTTTTTGTAAAAAGTATTTTTTATATTGCTATTTTTTCAATTCTCTGCTAATTATAATGTGGTAGGTTATTTAAGTATGATTTTTTTGTATTAGTACGGCCTTTTGAATTTATTCTTTTTTGACACGTCCTGCGAGTCAATGTTAAAATTCTCCTGCTTTTTGGTCCTCTGATTGCGACGGAGGACTTTTTTTTATGACTGTACTTTTTTATAACTGTATTGTCTTAAATCACTTCCTTATGAGCTTTGTGATATTCCTCCATAAGGTTTACCCGCAAAATAGATCATTCTTTTGTCAAATTGACTTGCGTTCCATTCTTAAAGAACAAAGATTCTTAACTCAATCTGATTTACAAACAGCTTGGATACACTTCCCTCTTGGTTTGCCATTCCCTCTTGGCTTCTATTCAGGGTTTTCCGCTAAACTCAAGGCGCAACAGAAGCTTGCTCTGTCTCAAAAATTCACCACGCCCTTAAAAAAACACTTAAAACATATCCAAGGAAGCTTGCTTCATATCACCAAACCTCAAATGACCGTGTTTTACGGCATAACAGAATGACTTAACTATTGGATAACTTTCTTTATCGCCCCCCAACAGGTTGATGTATCACGACAACATATTGATTTATAATCATATCCCGTTATCCATATAAAATTAAGAGACGCAGATATCATAGGGATTCTCTCATTTTAAATTTATTTCATGTTGCATCAATCAACACCTTGTCTTTTCCACATTACAAACATGAGAAACATATGAAATAACGCACTTCAAAGATTTCAAAGATAAAGAATCAAAATGCCTCTTATGAACACGCTCAAGAGCCAAAGGCTGTCATCATATGAGACGCGAATAGTATAATAGTATACTGGCTTTTCCTTATGAGAATTTAAAGAAGGACTTATCCACTTCGCAAGAGATTTCTCCATTATCAGATTTACCAATATCCCCAATCACCAATATAATTGTGATGATAAGATAACATAATGTTTTTAAACAAGTAGGTAAGTGTGCAACACAAATATATTCTATTTAGAACATTCTGTTTTACGTGAGTCGCGTAACCTCCCATTAAAAAACAAAATCCCCCATTAAAAACAAAATCCCTATAAGAAAAAATCTAAAGCGTGAGAATAAAAACATGAGACAAGTGTGATTCCATTCAGATATTGCTCTTTAACCGTCAAACCGAATAAAAATAGATCCGGAAAATATGTTAATCTTCCTACCTTAAGAGATAAACTAAGAATATAGACAACATCTCTCCTAACATTCCCCTTTTTCTAGCATCGCGTAAGAATCAAAAGTTATACAGCTTATTTTGTCATATTATAAAGCACTGTTTTTTTAAGGCGGTGTTGAAGCAGTTAAAACGATTGAAGTGTTTAGCCAACGCCATCGCCATTAGCAAAGCTAAAAAAACAAACTGTTGAAAAGCCGTGCATATCTTGTGTAAACACAAAAAAAACAAGAAAAAGGCACAAAAATATCTCAATTTTTATAAAAATACTCAGCGTCTTTTACGATTGTATTGACGAACAACCCTTATCACATAATCATCTTAAATATTGAGAATAAAGAATGAATAGCCCTCGCAAATACAGCAACCTATCAATATAAAATATAAAAACAAATCTTTTGGTTATCTCTGTTTTTATGGAATATGCCTTTCCCTATGGATGCACTTTAGCCTCCAAAGAGTGCATCCTTCCCCTCAACGGAGACCGCCTCAACCCTCATGAGGCAGTATCCAATCTATAAGAGGATGCACTCCGCGCCTTAAAAAGAGTGCATCCTTCCCCTCAACGGAAACTGCCAAACCCTCATAAGGCAGTATCCAATCCATAAGAGGATGCACTCTAGCCCTCAAAAGAGTGCATCCTTCCCCTCAACGGAGACCGCCAAACCCTCATAAAGGCAGTATCCAATCTATAAGAGGATGCACTCAACCCCTCAAAAGAGTGCATCCTTCCCCTCAACGGATACCGCCAAACCCTCATAAAGGCAGTATCCAATCCATGAGAGGATGCACTCCGCGCCTTAAAAAGAGTGCATCCTTCCCCTCAACGGAAACTGCCAAACCCTCATAAGGCAGTATCCAATCCATAAGAGGATGCACTCCGCCCTCAAAAAGAGTGCATCCTTCCCCTCAACGGAAACTGCCAAACCCTCATAAGGCAGTATCCAATCCATAAGAGGATGCACTCCGCCTTCAAAAAGAGTGCATCCTTCCCCTCAACGGAAACTGCCAAACCCTCATAAGGCAGTATCCAATCCATGAGAGGATGCACTCTAGCCCTCAAAAAGAGTGCATCCTTCCCCTCAACGGAAACTGCCAAACCCTCATAAAGGCAGTATCCAATCCATAAGAGGATGCACTCCGCGCCTTAAAAAGAGTGCATCCTTCCCCTCAACGGAAACTGCCAAACCCTCATAAGGCAGTATCCAATCCATAAGAGGATGCACTCTAGCCCTCAAAAGAGTGCATCCTTCCCCTCAACGGAGACCGCCAAACCCTCATAAAGGCAGTATCCAATCTATAAGAGGATGCACTCAACCCCTCAAAAGAGTGCATCCTTCCCCTCAACGGAAACTGCCAAACCCTCATAAGGCAGTATCCAATCCATAAGAGGATGCACCCTAGCCCTCAAAAGAGTGCATCCTTCCCCTCAACGGATACCGCCAAACCCTCATGAAGCAGTATCCAATCTATAAGAGGATGCACTCTAGCCCTCAAAAGAGTGCATCCTTCCCCTCAACGGATACCGCCAAACCCTCATAAAGGCAGTATCCAATCTATAAGAGGATGCACTCTAGCCCTCAAAAGAGTGCATCCTTCCCCTCAACGGATACCGCCAAACCCTCATAAAGGCAGTATCCAATCCATGGAAAAGATGCACTTCGCCTTCAATAGAGTGAATCCTTCCCTTCAAGGGTTTTACTCAAATTTCATCGCATCTCATTTTTATGAACCCTCATTTTTATGAATCCTTGGTCAAAGGCACAAAAAGAAGTTTGCTAGCAACTATTGTATCACCCACCTTATGGGATTCCACTTGCCTACAGAGCTTTCAAACTTTTTTACGCCTTCATAAAATCAAATCTGAAAGAATTCATTAAGGCAATTAAGGGTAAATTTTGTCAATTTGTAGGCAAAGTTTATTCTTTTTTGTGATTGTTGTATTTTTACTATAGTTATTTAAATCGAATTTATATATGATACGTATCGATATTTATTTATCGAAATAAATATAGGAGAAAAACTATGAATATCAGATATTTTTTCATAGCTGGGGCTATTACAAGTGGTTTAGCTCTCGCGATTCAAAAATCTGATCGTATAGTCAATAAACAACCCTCTCCTATTGTTGCTCCTTATACTATTGAGAAAACAAATTTACATTTTGTTAAACAAGTAAGGGACACATCGGATACATTGAATATACTGAGAGTCAGTAATAGAAGCGCATCAGAACAAGCATCAATCGACGATATATACGATAAAGCAGAAAATTTATTGAATGCACTAGCTGGTTTTTTAGGATCACTTATTATATATTTCGTACAACTTGTTGCTACTAGAATATAAGATACAAAAAGTTCTTAAAGTAAGGTTATATACATTTTGTATATATTGTAAAATTTAAATAAAAAGGCCCTTTATAAAATGGGGCCTTTTTTAGTTTAATTTTTCCTTTGTTTTAGTTTAGTTTTTATTGTGTTTTTATTTTTATTGGCCAAATATCATCGCCTTCAAAAGTGCCATTTTTACTTGTCTCACATCTCAAATGACAAAGGCTCTAACTCCCTAGCTTCGCTCCCATAGCGCTTTCGTTAATAAGGGTCCGCAATCTTCTTGTTCTTCCCAAAAATTCTTCTGTTTTCAAGAAAATGACCATGCATCTCCTCTGTCATCGGATTGGCTTACAGATCTCCATGAAGCAGACTGAAAAACACAAAAACACCATAACTTTTTATATCAATATCACCATACTGAAACACTGTTGAAGCTTAACAAGCGCTGTTTCATTGGCAAGGACTTCTTAAAAAGACAAAAAATACCTCAAAGGCAAAAGAGCTTAACACTGCTCAAAAATGCCATTTTTTGCCTTCCTCTCACCTCAAATGACAAAGGCTCTACCCCCGGCTCTACCCCCTAGCTTCCCTCCCATAGCATTTTAGTCAATAGAGCTTCCCCATAGCGCCTTTAGTCAATGGACCTTCCCCTCATACCGCTTAAATAAGGCGCTTGAATAAGCAATGATTTATGAGAATTTTCTAACAAAACAACAAAACCATCTTAAAGAAGAGAGTAGAATTTATAATTGATTTTTCTCCTCTATTCTTGAGGATCAAGCCATTTCCAGTCTATTTTTTAAAATCTTGGCTATTATTCTTGATTTTTCGAGCCCTTTATTTTGCTCTGGTAAGAAAGGTGTGAAAGCGTCTCAATCATGGCGCTTTCACATCTTTTAAATAAAAGTGCTTTTCTTCAACAGGAGAATAAACTAATCAATTTTTATATCCATAAATGCGATTTTACCATCTTTAATATAAGTAATATCAGGAGAATGTTTTACCCCTTCTGCTGCAAAGACGCATGGTTCATCACTCACAATATATCCTTGTTCCCTTAATTCTTGTTTTTTCTCCTCGACTATTTTTTTATGAAAATCTCGTTTTTGATTACACGTATCAGGGGGTCTCACTCTGAAAAACTGATAGTCCATGGCTATAGACCACTTCTCAGCAACCCGTTCCAGTAGATCGTAACTGAACTTTCCTTCCTTTTTCACTTCTTGAGCGATCACCATCGCGCGTTCCAAATGGACTTTTTCAATGGTTTCATCAAAGCCAAGCTTCTCCCCTGCCGTAAAACTTTCGTCATAAGAAGCTAAAGTCTCAACATCGCCCAGCAAGGCAAGAGCAGCAAGATGCAGCAAAGCATAAGGTGCAAACTCTACGTCAGCATCCGGTGCCCAAGATAAAGAGTCTTTTTCCCAAGGGGGAATACTATATTGAGAGCGAAACATTTCAAGCAAAGAATCATCTTCCATTGTCCATTTTAAAGTTTTATCGAGAGCTTTCTTTAAAAGCTGGACGCTCACTTTTTCTTCAAAAATTTCCAATCCATTGGACACAAAATTTATAAATACTGTTGGCAAAACCCCAGAATTATACGGATTAATCGTCTGACAAGCCGCCGCAAAAATACCGCTCATAATTAAAAGTCCGCGATCAAAAGGCGAAAACTCTTCCTCTCGTTTCTCGTTATAAAGAAACTGCACTTCGCGATCTGGTAAAAAGAGGGTTGCCAAATAATCTCCCTTTCCCTCGATTTCCACCGACCATCCCAAGCTTTTTAAAAGCCCTGTTGCACTTTCTATCGTGAGAATTTCATCATCATCATAACCGACAAAGGGTTCTTTTTCCTTTTCCTTTAGTTGCAAACGCCTCTTCTGCACCACGGCTTCATCTTTCCAAAACTGCTGCGTTGCAAGATCATTTTCTTTAAGCACTCTTTCCAGCGCGCCTTTCACTTGGAAATTCATTTTCATCCGTTTGAAGACAGAGGTATAAAGAGCTAAAACAAGCATGATAATGATCATGCAAATAACAATAAATACCCAAAACAGGGGATCTAATAGAAATACGGCTATAGGATCACTGTTCATTTTTCCCCTCTCAGTCTTTACAAAGCCCGTGCGACAGAGAGCTTATGTGCTCTCCTACAGAGATTGCTTCTTCTAGTTTCTGAATATTTTTGTACAACTCACCCGTCACTTTGGTGCGAAGCCGTAACATAACCGGAATAAAAATAATGACACAGACCGTTATGGCGACCGTCGTTTTAAAGAGAACGGCATGCACAACATATTGCCACCCTGTCAGCTGCCAATTTAATACACCTGGTATTTCTAGAACCATTCTCCAGATGATAATGAGAACCGCAATAGCAAAGATAATTTTATAATCCTTTGCTGAGAGCAACACTTTCTGGAGCGAAAAAGAATGCGCTCCTTTATGCGTTTCTTGCTCTGATGTCCAATTTTGCTCCTTCATGTATTCCCCTCTCACTCTTTGAAAAGACCCGTGTGACAGAGAGCTTATTTGCTATCACACAGAGATTCCCTCTTCTCGTTTCTGGATCTTTTTTTCCAATTTACGCATTATGATGATGCAAAACCCAAATATCACCGAAATCAAGAAAAGTACACAGACCATTATGGATTGCGTCATAATAAAAATAATAATATTCCTGCTACCTTGCTACCCTCTTACCTTCCTCACATTGCAAACAATAAAGATTTTCAAACCACGCCAATCTATAAACAATAGTCACAATTCAGCTTTTTCTTCCTAAAAATTCTCCTATTTTCAAGAAAATGACCCTGCATCCCCACCTTCAATAGGATTCATTTCAAAGCTTGAATGAACAAGGCTCCTAAAAATACGAAAACAACCCATATACCGCGCGCCCCTACGAGCAAAACCGTTCCTTCCTCACGCCTCAAACGATAAAGTAAGTCCCAAGCGTTCACTCTAGGCTCTAAACCCCACGGGCTCTTATTCCCTTTAATCAACACTGATCCATAATCGGCTTTTCTTCCACTCAATGCCACCCAACACTGCTCCTTTAAAGCAATGTTTACGGACACCCCATAAAGAGCACCAAAACATCTCAGAGGAAAAATGGTATAGAGAGCAATCCCTATAAAGGCTGAATCTCTCATAATTTCTTCATTATTTTTTCCCTCTCATGACTTCTCAAGCGCTGTATCCTGTTCTTGCAAGACGTTTTTCAGTTCTTTTCTTAAACAGCGATACGTTCTCACCTGCTTAAAGACACCATAATAAAGTTCCAAAATCATCATGGGAATAAAAGCACCCCACAGTGTCACGAACATAAGCACGAGAACAAATATCATGACAAGAATATCACCCCTTTTTTCTCTATCGCCTTTTTTATACCAATCCTTTTGATCGGTTATTTTACCCCGTTGCTTGTTTATTTCTTTCAATTTTTGAGTATTTTTTCTCAACAAAAGCCACAATGTTATGCAGAGTATCAACATAACTGGGAACAAGACCCAAACACACACTATAATAACTTTCCAAAAAGCATACAGAGAGAGAAAAAGAGGTGTATCCCACCACTCTGTCCGTTCCCCATTGCTACCCAAGGATGGGAGAAAGAAAATCCTGTTCCACAACTCAATAATGAGGGAGAGGAAACAAATGACAACACGCTCTTTCTCAGAAAAAATACTTTTTTCGAAAAAATGGCGCAGTTCATTACAAAATGCTGAATAAAATTCTGACTTTTTCCCCTTCATTGCTCTTCCTTTTTTTATGAAAAATGCATTTCTTTATCTCATGCCCGCTTTTTTAAGAACCACGAAAAGTGCGATGCATGGCGCTTCCCTTGTTTTCAACAAAAACCCCCAACTTTCTAAAAGCGCGGTTACTCTTCCCAATGATTAAGAGCATCCTCCTCATTACAAAAGAAAATAGGCTCTCTTCTTTGTCTGATGATTTTCCAACCATTCATCCTCCCCTCTTCTTGTGTCACGAGAGCTTCTAAACATTGCCTCTTACCCCTCACGATAGCTACAAAAGCGCCTTGTCACTCTCTTTATCTTACGCGTTTTAGTAGCCGTCTCATTCTACGATACTTTCTCACCTGCTTAAAGACACCATAATAAAGTTGTAAAATCCCCACGGGAATAGCAGCAAACCACACTGTCACGAACACAAGCACGAAACTGAATATTGTAACAAGAATATCGTCCATTTTCCACTTCACACTTTCTTTATATCGATCCTTTTGATCGGTTATTTTACCCCGTTGCTGATCTATTCCTTTCAATTTCCGAATATTTTTTACCAACAAACGCCGCAATATGAAGCAGAGTATAAACATAACTGGGAACAAGACCCAAACACACACTGTAATAACTTTCCAAAACGCATACAGAGAGAGAAAAAGAGGTGTATCCTGCCACCCTGTCAAGTTCTCTTGGCTACCCAAAGATGAGAGAAAGAAAATCCTGTTCCATAGCTCAATAATGAGTGAGAGAAAACAAATGACAACATGCTCTTGCACAGAAAAATAATCTTTCTCGAAAAAATGGCGCAGTCCATTATAAAATGCTGAATTTTTCCCCTTCATTGCTCTTCCTTTTTTTATGAAAAATGCATTTCTTTATCTCATGCCCGCTTTTTTAAGAACCACGAAAAGTGCGATGCATGGCGCTTCCCTTGTTTTCAACAAAAAACCCCAACTTTCTAAAAGCGCTGTTGCTTTTCCAAATGATTAAGAGCATCCTCCTCATTACAAACCTGATAGGCTTCTTTATCCTCTTTGCCTGACGATTTTCCAACCATTCATCCCCTCTTCTTGTGTCACGAGCTTCCAAATATTACCTCTTACCCCTCACGATAGCTACACAAGCGCCTTGTCACTCTCTTTTCTTATGCGTTTTAATTCCCGTTTCACTCTACAATACGTTCTCACGCGCTTGAAAACAAAATAATAAAATTCTAAAATGAGCATGACAACACCCGCAGGAAAAAAGACGTTTAGCAGAAATATCAACCAAAAGTATACGATAAAAAAACTGCTTATTGTTTCTCTATTGTTTTTTACCGAATTATTTTGTTGATCGGTTGTGTGCCCCCGTTGCTGGATAGCCTCATCCAACTGCTGAATCTTTTTTTTCAACAAATACGTTAAGATGAGATAAAGCACCAATAAAACAGGTATCAAGGCAACAACACACACCATGATGACTTCACGTAGCACAAAAAGCGCCAAAAGAGTGCTATCCTGTGATACACTCAACGTCCACTTGGATTCTAATGGGATCAAAAGAGCTTTATAACCTATCCCAATAAGGATAGAAATAAGACAAATAATAATATGATCTTTATAAGAACGAAATGATTTTCCAAAAACAAGAGAGCACCGTTTGTTATAAAATGTGGAATTTTCCCCCTTCATTTGCTCTTCCCTTTTATGCAACTGTTTGTCCCTGACTTTATAAAGACACGAATAACCTCTCAAGAACAATTGCATCCATTATCGTCAAACAGAACACCCCAGAGAACACTCGTATCGCATATTTATGTTGCCAATACTTTTGCCAATTCACGTGCTTGTTTTAAAGAAACATCTCTCAACACTTGCAAACCAACACGCATCACCCCCATTTCATGAACAGCCCCCATGAAGGGGATAACAATAGTGCCCCCATGAATATATCCCCTTACTATAAACTCTATCACCACCATTATTTCAATAAAAAATGTAATCCGGCACCATTCATATACGCCCCCTGTGGCCTCTACAATAGCCTTACCCTCCCCTTGCGACAAGCCACGCCATAACTCGTTCCTCAACACGGACAACCCCCATTAGCCTAAGGCTCCTACAACAAACCCACCCCTGCCCCAAAAACAGGCATATCTAGCTTCTACGATAGTCTTTATCCCTTGAAAAGACAGAAGCATTTTTATTCTTTTCTCAATTGTTTTCCGCCCACTTAAGACATAAAAAAAGGAACTTCCATTGATTTGCAAATGATCGCGCAATAAGAACATTTGAAATGAGAAAATCTTACAACTTTCTTATTTCAATTAAAAAGGCTCAATGATCATTATAAATCAAAATATGACGATACATTCCATTTTTCATTAGAGTTCTTGCAAGCCAATAGCTCAGAATATATTCATAAAAGCGCTTCTAAGACACGAGACAGCCGCGATTCTTGAGATCAAGCATTTTAATATTAATGAAAGCACTAACATTCCCTTACAAGTTTGAGGTGTTGTTTTGTCAACAATCTTGTTAGCATGGACTGATTCTATGATGATGCGATATCATCACAATTGCTCTTTATGGACAGCATAATGATACGCGCCATTTTACTCACAATTCTTTATAAGCCTTGCGTTATAGGCTTGTGGGGAAAAGATAAAGGAGAATCCTGTTGAATATAGCAATTATTTTGGGGTCTGTGCGTCAACCTTCCTTAACAAGAACTTTAGCCAATTATTTAGCCGATTGCCTCATAAAGCGGGGTGCATCACTTCATTGGGTTGATTTGCGTGAACAGCCCTTGCCGATGACAGATCCAGATTATCATCAGCAGGTTGAGGCTAATCCAAGTGCTGCGGTTCGTAAGTTTGTAAAAACCATTGCAGCGGCTGATGGCGTTATTCTAGCAAGCCCCGTTTATCAAGGGTCTTATTCGGGTGTTTTAAAAAATGCTCTTGATAATTTGAGCTATAATGCCTTTTTAAATAAACCTGTTGGGCTTATCTCTCATGGAAGTACCGCCAAAAAATGCGCACAACCGTGTGAACATTTATTGCCGTTGGTGCGCACGCTTTATGGCTATGCACTCCAATGTCAAATCGCCTCTTCCAACGAAGATTTTTCCTCAGATGATGAAGGTCGTACTTGGAAAGTTATAAGTGAAGAGGTACAAACACGTTGTGAAAGACTTGCTGATGAAATGTACACATTTTTAAAGCAAAGAGGTGGGATTTAAAGCAATAAGGGAGGGGGCATGAAAAAAAAGGATGCGCACTATCGTTATTTAGTGGTAGGGGGCACAGGGATGCTTGCCCCTTTGTATCAATCACTAGAGCCGCAAGAAGTGATTATTGCTGCACGCTTTCTTTCCCATAAAGTCCAGCTTGAGGCATTGCAAAAACAGCATATGTGTGTGCCATTGGATTATGATTGTGCGGCATCAAAGGCGCAATTTTTAGAAGCTGTGAAGCAATGGCATGATCTAAAATATTGCATATTATGGATTCATTCGCCCGCCTATGCATTTTCTTGCGCATTAATTGAGCAGTTGGCTCTTTTGCCTAAACCGCCATGTATTCTTCATATTTTTGGTTCCAACACGCATGATCAAATGATCCTCGAGTGCGCGCGCAAAAACAAGGTTGATTTTATCCCCATTCAATTAGGACAAAAAACAACGTCAAAAGGTTTACGATGGCTAACACATCAGGAGATAAGCCAACAGGTACTGGATGCCATAAAAAACCATATGAATAAACAAAACTTATGATCAATACCTCTTGCCATGCAAAGAAGCCGAGCCCCCTCAATCTCTATCCATACCCGAACGCCCTCTTAAATAACTCATACTCTCTTACATCATAGGCTTTGAGAACGAACAATCCCCCTCCCTTACGCCTCTAAACAGCATGCCTATATCAACAGCTCCAAAACCAAACGTTTTTCTAACCCTTCTCACACGGGCTTATCCCCCTCTCACAACCATCACGGCTCTTGACCAACCACACGCCCTATTACAGTTCCACGTTTTTACGATTTTGCAAATTCACAGAAAACAACAAACTTCCGATCAACTGCCCCATTAAAGCCTATTACAAGCCTATACAAGCCTATTCATTGCCAACAGCCCTTTTCCCCCAACACCCTCCATTCCCCCATTCCAATTTTGACGCATTGCACAATCCAACCTTTACGCCTCCATTGGCACCTTTTCTCCCCAACCGCCCCACAACCATCACAGCCCTTGACCAACCACACACACCATTTTACAGTTACACGTTTTTACGATTTTGCAAATTCACAGAAAATAACAACACTTCCGATAAACAGCCCCATTAAAGCCTATCATCAGCCTATTCATTGCCAACAGCCCTTTTCCCCCAACGCCCTCCATTCCCCCATTCCAATTTTGACGCATTGCACAATCCAACCTTTACGCCTCCATTGGTACCTTTTCTCCCCAACCGCCCCACAACCGTCACGGCTCTTGACCAACCACACGCCCTATTACAGTTTCACGTTTTTACGATTTTGCAAATTCACAGAAAATAACAAAACTTCCGATCAACAGCCCCATTAAAGCCTATCACCAGCCTATTACAAACCTATCACCAGCCTATTCATTGCCATCAACCCTTTTCCCCCAGAGATCAGCGTAAAATGAGAAAAACAATCGATGCCCTCCTCCCACGTCATGAAGCAATGGCATGATCTAAAACTCACACCTCCCCCATGACACGAGCACTACATGCGCTTTTTCAGCGCTGCATTTAATTGCCGCGTAACCTTGTAATACGATATCAAACGCTTGATAAAAGAAATATACAGTGCCACAATGGGTATTGTTAAGAAAAAATCAAAAACACCCCCCAGCAGAATGATCAAAATCAGCGTGTAAGCTGCCGCCATTGCGTAATGCATTTTATTCCCTTCTCTTTATAAATTGATTGATTGGGTTGCTTCAGTCACTTCTTCCAATTGCTGAATCTTCTTTTTCAATCGATGAGTTAAAATTTCACGAAGGATCACAACAACAGGGATCGTTGCAAAAATACATACCGATAAAAAAAACCAGAAAAGCAAGAGAATGGCAAAATATTCAAATCTGCTCTCATCTATCTCATCTATCCCTTTAAAGAAAATCACATAGACATAAGCTTTGAAAAATATAATGATGAAAGAGAGGCATGCGTGGAGGATATAATCTTTGCGTGAAAAAGCGAGCCATTTTTTTAACGAATAGGAACTTATCTTTGTTTCTAGTGCTAAGTTTTGCGGCACTCTCTCTTTCCCTTTTCCGCTTTTTTCAAAGAAACAAAAACGCTGTGGATGTTCTTTCATCAAACGTCTTTGTTTTTTCACTCTGTAATAGAGCCTCAAACGCTTTATTAAAGAATAATAAGGCGCCACAATAATCATATTCACAAAAATGGCAAAAACTGTAACTGCATTTAGAAGAAAACATCCAATCGGCAGAAACAAAACAAAAACCGCGGCCTCACTCCTCATGCGTATAACCTCATTGATTAATCTCTTGCTGCTTTATTTTTTCTTTTAGTTTTTTCTTTATTTTTTCCAATTTACGCTCTTTAAAACGACAAATGCCCCACAAAATAGGAAGGGGTGTGAGAAGACAAAACCATATCAACACTGGTAAGAGAAAAATAAGAGAACCAATTCCTTCCCATCTTGTCCATTGCAACGGCTGTACCAGAGACTTTGCACCCGCAGGAACTTCTAAAGCCATCATGATAAGGCATGTACAAAACATGATGAAAAAGCGGTGCCCTATTATTTTACACCGTCCCACCCCTTTGCGCCTTTCCACTGAAGACACCATAAATTTTCTAAATGAAAAGAAAGACACTTCAAATGTTGCTTTTTTCTCCTGCATTGTTCCCCTCTGCTTTTACACTTCGCGCTTTTTACGCATTATTTTTAGGTTTAAGCTCTTTTTAATTTATCTAAACTCTTTATTTTTCTCAATAAATTTTTTCATCAATCCTAATTTCTACATCCATATATTCTAACTCCCCATCCTTTATGTAAAGAATATGAGGACGATAGTTTTTTCCATCAACCTCACAAATTGCGTCCTTTTCGTAAACAAAATATCCCTGTTGCCTTAATTCTTCTCTTTTTTCCTCGATCAAATTTTCATAAGAATCTCTTCTTCTATTGCACAAATTGGGATCTGTAGCTCTAAAACATTCATAGCTTTCTACCTCCATGGAAAAATCCTTTGCCGCCTGTTGAAGCAAATCGTAACTGGGTTGCTTTGTCTTTTCTACCGCCTGAGCAATCACCATTGCGCGTTCCAGATGCTCCTCTTCGATGCTTGTTTCAAAGCCCAGCTTCTCACCTTCCATAAAGCTTTTGTGATAAGAGTGTAAAGTTTCAACATCGCCCATCAAAGCCAGAGCTGCAAGATAACGCAGGGAATAAGAAGCCAACCGAGGGACCACCGTTTTGTTTTCCCAAGGCAGGATTCTATATTGAGAGTGAAGCATCTTGCCAAGATCAACCTCAGTCATTGCCTTTTCTAAAGTTTTCTCGAGTGCACGACGTAAACATCCAACGCTTACCTTTTCTTCAAAAATTTCCAACCCCTTCACATCAAAACTCAATTCAAGAGCAATCAAACCTCCAGAATTATAAGGGTCTATTGTTTGGCAAGCCGCCGCATGGATACCAGAAACCACCGCAATTGCACAATCAAATCGCGGATACCCCTTCTCAGCATTATAAAGAAACTGCACTTCACGATCTGGTAAATAATAGGTGGCCAAATGATCTCCTTTTCCCTCAATTTCCACCTTCCACCCCAAACTCTTTAAAAGCGCCGTTGCACTTTCCATCGTTAAGATTTCCTCATCAGAAAGAGAAAACTCTTTTTCCTCAGATAACAGCTTAATCATCGGCGTTGCTCCACTAGACGGCTCAAAAGCGACAGGTTGTTCAAGCACGCGGCTTAATTCTTTTGTCACTTGGCAATACAGTCTCACCCGCTTGAAAGTAGAGTAATACAATGCCCAAATAAACATCACGACCACGGCAGAAAGCAGCGTGAAAAGCGTCAAGCCCACACCCCACGAGAGTACAACAATAATATCCATCATTTTAATATCTATCATTTTCTCCGCCCCTTCATGCGCTGTTTTGTTGAGAAGCGGTTTTTCTCCGCTTCCAGATTGCTTGCTCCAACATATCGACCTTTTCTTTCAACAGAACCGTGAAAATGATACGAACCACAAAGGCAACAGGGATGAACAAAAAAATAAACCATGATATAAGCCACATGATTAACGAGAGAGCTGCCACGACATCCCCTTCCCACTCCGCCAACTTCCACCCAAGCAACATGGGTACGAAGCGAAGAGCCGTTCTTAAAGCTGCCACAATGAAAGCAATACAAAAGATGACTTTATAATTTTTGCGTGTCAGAAACGCTTCTTCAAGCGCAAAAGACCGTAATTCTTCATCCAATGGTGCATTTTTTCCATTGCCCCTCATTTTTTACCCCTCATTTGTCTCAATTTCTAAGCCATTTTCATGAACCGAAGCTTTCGTCCTCACAATGAATGAGGGTTCAATCAATATCAAGCGCTTGTATCCCTCATCTTTTATAAAGACAATATCAAGGGTGCATTTTTTCCATCACCTTCAAACATCGTACGAATAGAAACTCTCCTACAATGCATGAGAATATATAAAGACCAGTATTCATTTTCTGCCCGCCCTTCACACGCTGTTTTGTTGGTAAGCCGTTTTTCTTCGCTTCCAGAGTGCTTGATCCAACTGCTCGATCTTTTTTTTCAACAAACGTGTAAAAATGATACGAACCACAAAGGCAACAGGAATGAGTACAAAAAGAAGCGCTGATATAAAAACCAATATTAATGTTAAAATGAACAGGATATAATTCCACCACCCTGTCAAATCCCACTTAAAAAACATAAAGAATGCCATTATAAAAGCTGACACAATGAAAGCAATACAAAAGATGACTTTATAATTTTTGCTTGTCAGAAACGCTTCTTCCAGCGAAAAAGACCGTGGTTCTTCATCCAATGATGCATTTTTTCCATTGCCCCTCATTTTTTACCCCTCATTTGTTTCAATTTCTAAGCCATTTTCATGAACCGAAGCTTTCGTCCTCACAATGGATGAGGGTTCAATCAATATCAAGCGCTTGTATCCCTCATCTTTTATAAAGACAATATCAGCGGTGCATTTTTTCCATCACCTTCAAACATTGCACGAAGAGAAGTGCTCCTACAACACATGAGAATATATAAAGACCTGTATTCATTTTCTGCCCGCCCTTCACGCGCGGTTTTGTTGATAATTGTTTTTTCTTCGCTGCCAAATTACTTGATCCAATTTATCGAGCTTTTTTTTCAACAAACGCGTAAAGATGATACGGACCACAAAGGCAACAGGAATGAATACAAAAATTAAATCTAATATAACCTGCACGATGCAAAAGAGAACTGTTATGACATCCCCTTCCCACCCCGCCAACTTCCACTCAAGCCACATGAGTAAGAAGAGAAGAGCCGTTCTTAAAGCTGACACAATGAAAGCAATACAAAAGATGACTTTATAATTTTTGCTTGTCAGAAACGTTTCTTCCAGCGAAAAAGACCGTGGCTCTTCATCCAATGGTGCATTTTTTCCATTGCCCCTCATTTTTACCCCTCATTTGTTTCAATTTCTAAGCCATTTTCATGAACTGAAGCTTTCGTCCTCACAATGGATGAGGGTTCAATCAATATCACGCGCTTGTATCCCTCATTTTTTATAAAGACAATATCAGCGGTGCATTTTTTTCCATCACCTTCAAACATCATGTTTTCATCACTCACAGTGTACCCCCTATTGTCTTAAGGCTTCTCTTTTCTCCTCGATCAAATTTTCATAAAAATATCTTCTTCTATTGCACAAATTTGGGTCTATGGTTCTAAAATTCTAAGTGCTCTTTTTATTTTCAGGAAGATAAGCTGCTTTCCAAAGAAGAAGCAAACGAGTGCAAGAAAATCGTAACGAAGTTGCTTTGTCTTTATGACGATTTGAATCATCTAGCAAAACCGGCCCAAATAGATTTTTTCGATATTTTTTTTCAAAGCCCAAACTTTCATCTTCCATAAAGTTTTTATGAGAAAGCTGCCAAATGTTAACATCAGCCCTCAATACCAAAGCCCCAAGGTAGTGTAGCAAAGAAGAGTCCACTTGAGAGATAGAACAATTTCCTTTTCCCAAGGAAGGGTGTTCTATTGAAAGCCAAGCACGCGGACAAGATCAACCTCATTCATTGCCCTCATCGAAAACTTCCTCAAGTACACAGCATAAATGCCTTACGCTTACCTCTTCCTCAAAAAATTTCCAATCCCTTTGCCTTAAAATCTACCCCTTTGCCTCAATGCCTCGTTGTCAATCTGGCCCCCCCCAAAATGATAAAGCCCTAAAATGATAAGGATTAATTATTTGGCAAGCCGCCGCATGGATACCAGCGCCTCTCACAATTCCATAACCAAATTGCACAAAACCTTTTTCATCCAGAGAGAGAAACTGTCCTTCACGGTCTCGTAAATAAATAGATGTCCCTCTTTTCTTTCAATTTTCTCCCTCCACCCCAAGCTCTTTAAAAGCACTGTTACACTTTCTATGGAGCAAAACGTGTGCTTTTGGCTCACCTTCTCTATGCGTCTTGCCTCTCCACCTGCAAAAAATGGGCTTTTCTTCCCCAAACACCAGAATATCTTTTGCTTTAAGTATAGATTTTTCGCTCTCAATATCGCTTGGTAAGACACATTTTTATGCTTGATAAAAAGAAAATAAGTTACAAGATTTTCTCTCTTTAAGAGAACAGAAACAGCAAGTGAAACCCAAGAGCAGCCTCTCTTCACTTCCCCCTCAGCACTCAAGCAAGAATCCTACTCAAGCAAGAGCCTCAATTCTTTTCAAAACACGACACAAATATAAAAAGGCATAAAACGAGAAGTGTCCCCCATGCTCCTTAATGAACAAGTCAAAGGCAAGGCTCAATAAAAGCCCTCTTCACTTTCCTCTCAGCACTCAAGCAAGAGCACCAACTCAAGCAAGAGCCTCAATTCTTTAAAAAAACACGACACAAATATAAAAAGGCATAAAACGAGAAGTGCACCCCATGCTCCTTAATGAACAAGTCAAAAGCAAGGCTCAACAAAAGCCTCTCTTCACTTTTTCCCCTCGCTCACATCGTATAATATGACGGGAGCTCCTTTCTGCTCAACCTCTTCTTCTAATTGCCGTATCATTTTGTTCAACTGACGGGTCACGATAAAACGCATAATAAAAACAATCGGTAAGAATAAAAAAGTACAGGCAAGCAGCCATGCCAGTGGCTCGAATACGACAAGAGAAACAAAGTCCTGCCCTCTCCATATCTTAACGACAACAGTTATAACTATTGGAGCAGTCGCCATGACCGTAGAAAGATAGAATATTTTTTTATAGTCTTGCCAAACAAGAGAAAGCTGCTTTTTATCAAACATTCTGCTGCTTTTATTTTGGGGAGTTCTGTTTTAAGGCGATATCGCGTTCATTCAGCACGCATTTCAGTTCCTTTTTCACGCGACAATAAAGCCGCGCACGCTTGATAAACAGGTAATAAATGACAACGATTGGCGCCCATATTAAAACATTTAAGAGCGTAAAACACAGGAAAGAAATGGCTATTAATGTTATAAGACTACTCGTCATTTTGTCCCCCTTCCACATTCTGCATACGCATTGCCTGATCGCGTTGTTGTATCGCTTCTTCCAATTGTGGAAGTATTTTGTTCAATTTTCTCGTTAATTTTATGCACATGATCCCAATGATCGGAAAAAAGAGAAGAACCCCTAACCATATAAGGCTCAACAGCTGCATGATAAAGGCAACACTATCATTTTTCCACCATACCAAATTTGCAATAGAGAAAGCAGATTGCAAAACAGAAAAGAGAATAAGGATAAAAAAGATTATTTTACATTCTTTTGAATAAAAAGGCAGAGATTCTTTGAAGTTAAGAAAGCGCATTTTCGCATCAAGGGTCTTATGGGCGAGATTGTGTCTTTTCATTTCTCCCAGATCATTGCGCAATTGTTGTATGGCTTGCTTTTGTTGCGTCGTACTCTTTTTCAAGCCTTGAGAGAGTTTAAAAGATAACCTGATATATTTGATCAACAGGTAAGGAAACCTGACCATAACCATAACCATTAAAATGGCAATGATAATGAACCCTAAAAAAACCAAATGCTGCATCATAATGTTCCCTTTTTTTCCCTATCGCATTGATGTGAAATCATCATTTTTATTTTCTTCTCAAGCAAATGTTTCTAATTCCTTTACTGTTTCTTGCACGCCATACTGAAGGAGACTATGGAGAATTAAAATGACAGGTAAAGAAACAACAATACATGTCCAGACCCAAAACAGCAGTCGCATGACAAAATCAATAATGTGAAGCACCATCATAGGCACGTAATTGTGCAAAAAAACCGCAGATTTTGGAAGAAAAGCTGAAAAAACGACAACACCTGTGCTAAGTGCAACCATAACGAAGGCGATAGAAAAGATCATAAAATAATCTTTTTTTGAGAGAAGCAAAGATTCTTGAAAAGAAAAGGCACGCAACTGTGTTGCAAGAACTGTATTCTGTCCCCTACCCTCTGCCTGATTATGCCTCAAATTCTGCGCTGCACCCTTTTTTAATTTTCGCTGCGTCGCCAATAACAAGATTGTCCGTTTTATCAACGAATAATAAAGTGCAACGATTGTCACCACGGTAGAAAGGAATACCATAAAAATTGCAGAACAAATAAAAATTGCCGTCCCTACGGCAATCAACATTCCAATGATTAAAGAAGCGCTCACTTTTCCCCCTATTGTCTTCTGTTAAGAGGTTGGTTGTCTAGCTGTTTCTGCTCTGGTAAGTTTTCCCATTGTAGCATCATTTCCTTCACATCCCGTTTAAATACGGCGTTAAAGACAAAAAAGAGCGGAAACAACCCAAAAAGAACGCCAAAAATTATTTGCGGCAAGAGACATAAAAAAGCCCAAACACTATTCCACCCCGCGTCAAGAACGTGCTGAATTATAGGATTTTGGAATGGGTGTTTAAGACTTTCCTGAAGACTTTCTTGTTTCATTTTTCCCAGTGCTTGGAGCTGTTCCTTGGATATAACGTGAAAAAATTCCAAAGGGCTCATATAGGCAGACGCGGAAAAAAGCACCAACAAGAGGATAGCCAAACAACAAATGATGATATAATCGCCTGTTGAGAGAGCCGTCCATTTTTTGAAAGTTGCCGATTGATCCAACACTGGCTGCGATACAAAAACCTTATCTCCCTTATGGGCAGATTGGTGTTGTGATTTATCTTCGATCATACGGATACTCCCCCACTTCTAAAATTCCCACTCTTCAATATTTGATAGCACGCCACCAGCGCGGTAAATTCGCTTAGCACCCTTCTCAGAGTAATGCAAGTACTATAAATCCCCTCTACGTATTTTATTCATTTGCCCTATACGCGCTTATACATGCGCGCTTACAAGCCAAAACACCCCTTTTCCCAAGGAAGGGTGTTCTATTGAAAGCCAAGCACGCGGCCAAGATCAACCTCAGTCCCAGATCAACCTCATTCATTGCCTCATCGAAAACTTCCTCAAGTACACGACACGCCCTACGCTTACCTCTTCCTCAAGAAATTTCAATCTCTTTGCCTTAAAATCCACCCCTTTGCCTCAATGCCTCGTTGTCAATCTGGCCCCCCCAAAATGATAAAGCCCTAAAATGATAAGGATTAATCATTTGGCAAGCCGCCGCATGGATACCAGCGTCTCTCACAATTCCATAACCAAATTGCACAAAACCTTTTTCATCCAGAGAGAGAGAAACTGTCCTTCACGGTCTCGTAAATAAATAGATGTCCCTCTTTTCTTTCAATTTCCCCCCTCTACCCCAGGCTCTTTAAAAGCACTGTTACACTTGCTATGGAGCAAAACGTGTGCTTTTGGTTCACCTTCTCTATGCGTCTTACCTCTCCACCTGCAAGAAAATGGGCTCTTCTTCCCCAAACACCAGAATATCTTTTGCTTTAAGTATAGATTTTTCGCTCTCAATATCGCTTGGTAAGACACATTTTTATGTTTGATAAAAAGAAAATAAGTTACAAGATTTTCTCTCTTAAAGAGAACAGAAACAGCAAGTAAAGTCCAAGAGCAGCCCCTCTTCACTTTCCCCTCAGCACTCAAGCAAGAATCCCACTCAAGCAAAAGCCCCACTCAAACAAAAGCTTCAACTCAAGCAAGAGCCTCAATTCTTTTAAAAACACGACACAAATATAAAAAAGCATAAAACGAGAAGTGTCCCCCATGCTCCTTAATGAACAAGTCAAAAGCAAGGCTCAACAAAAGCCTCTCTTCACTTTTTCCCCTC